>JAAYBX010000084.1 GCA_012729955.1 Clostridiaceae bacterium | reverse complement strand
TATACCCGCATTACCTGGCGCGCAGAATATCTCATCGATCTTCGGGCTTTCACTTAGTTTTTTAACTACGGCATGTTCTCTGCCGCCTCCCCCAATAACCAGTACCTTCATCCGTCCGCCTTTCTTAATGCAAAAAGTGTCTTATACCTGTAAATATGATAGAAATTCCCAATTCATCTGCTTTGGCTATTACATCTTTGTCAGATATAGAACCACCTGGCTGAATAATGCATTCCACACCTGCTTTCTTAGCTTCGATGACGCAGTCATCAAACGGGAAGTATGCATCAGAAGCCATTACGCTTCCAGCTGCTCTTTCTCCAGCCAAAGAAATAGCAATTTTTGCTGCTCCTATACGGCTCATCTGTCCAGGTCCGATTCCTATTGAAGCCATATCTTTTACAAGCACTATGGCATTTGACTTTACATGCTTGCATACTGCCATTCCAAATATAGCGTCTTTTATTTGCTGTTCCGTGGGCTGTTTTTTTGTAACTACCTTTAAGTCATCCATATTCACAACGGTATTATCCTTACCCTGTACAAGCATTCCTCCGCTTACTTTCTTCATTACATACTCAAATTCATCATTGTATGTTATGTCATCAAGTTTTAGTATCCTTAAATTCTTCTTTTTCCTTAATAGTGAAAGAGCTTCATCCTTGTAATCAGGAGCTATAACTATTTCTAAAAACATCTCGTGAAGCTTTTCTGCTGTTACTACATCCAAAGTCCTGTTGAACGCTACTATTCCCCCAAATATGGAGACAGGATCTGAATCATATGCTTTTCTAAATGCTTCGAATACATTTTTCCCTATTCCGACTCCGCATGGGTTTGCATGTTTGACAGCCACACAGGCTACTTCATCAGGAAATTCCTTAAGCATGGAAAGCGCCCCATCAGCATCGTTTATATTGTTATATGAAAGCTCCTTGCCATGCAGCTGAACTGCATCGCATATTGTCCCTTTTGTTTTTCTGGGTTCTTTATAGAAAGCGGCCTGCTGGTGAGGATTCTCGCCATATCTCATTTCCTGAAGTTTCTCGAAGGTAACTGTAAAAGTGTTCTTCAACCTATAATCGCCTATTAACTGGTTAAAATGATTTGCTATCATTGCATCATAATTTGCTGTATGTTCAAATACTTTTATGGCAAGTCTGAAATTGGTATCATATGACACTTTCCCATTCTCTTCAAGTTCCTTTAATACCGCATCATAATCAGAAGGATCTGTCAGTACTGTAACTGTTTCATGATTCTTTGCTCCGCTTCTAAGCATAGCCGGTCCGCCTATATCTATATTTTCTATAGCTTCTTCTTTAGTCACATCGTTCTTCATTATTGTCTTTTTGAAAGGATACAGATTTATAACCAGCATATCTATCGGTGTAATATCAAGACTTTCCAATGTTTCCATATGGTCTTTAAGGTCTCTTCTTGCCAGTAATCCTGCATGAATGTTGGGATGCAAAGTCTTTACTCTTCCATCTAAGCATTCCTTAAATCCTGTTATGCTTTCAATAGGAATGACTTTTATTCCATTTTCACTAAGTGTTTTTGAGGTACCGCCTGTGGAGATAATCTCAAATCCCATGTCACTCAACTTCTGTGCGAATTCTACTATCCCGCTTTTGTCGCTTACGCTAATTAATGCTCTTTTAATCATTTTTCCTGTCCTTTATATAAATATTCTCTTCTATGCCTTTTTCATTCTTAATATCATCGGCTGCTGCCACATAACCTATCTCATATATACCTTCAGTAAATTCCTTCATTATCTTTTGGGCATCTTCTTTACTTACGGCTATAACCATGCCTATACCCATATTGAATGTGCGGTACATATTGTCTTCTGTTATACCGGCTTTTTTCATCATAAGATCAAATATGGGTAATATGTTCCATGTGCCTTTATTTATTACTGGAGTCAGGTTTCCGCTTTCCGTGAACATCCTTGGGATGTTTTCCACAAACCCGCCACCTGTTATATGGCTCATTCCCTTTATCTTGGCAATAGCTCTTATCTTCTTAATATCCTTAACATATATCTTTGTCGGAGTAAGAAGTGTCTCACCGATAGTTTTACTAAATCCTAAATATACTTTACTCAAACTTACAGAATCATCTCCAAAAATTTTACGGACTAATGAAAATCCGTTGCTATGGACTCCTGTTGATGCTAACCCTAACAGTATATCTCCTTCTCTTAATAATGATCCGTCAATAATATCCGGTTTATTAACCGCGCCAACGCAAAATCCGGCTATATCATACTCATCTTCTTTGTAGAAGCCGGGCATCTCGGCAGTTTCTCCGCCTACAAGCGCACATTCTGATTGAATACAACCTTCAGCAACGCCCTTAACTATCTGTTCTATTATATTCGGGTAATTTTTTCCGCATGCTATGTAATCAAGAAAGAAAAGAGGATCTGCACCCTGGCATAATACATCATTAACACACATTGCAACTGCATCTATTCCTATTGTGTCATGTACTTTCATAGAATGTGCAAGCTTTAGTTTCGTTCCGACTCCGTCAGTACCTGAAACCAGCACAGGTTGAGGGTACTTGCTAAGATCCATTTGGAATAATCCTGAAAAACTTCCAATTCCACCTAATACTCCTGGAGTTACTGTCCTTTGTATATGCTTCTTAATCAAGGCTACTGATTCATAACCGGCTCTTACATCTACTCCCGCTTCTTTATATGCATCCTTCATATTAATTATCCTCCTAAAGGTAATATACTAAACTTCTTTTGGAACTTCCATAGGGTATTTTCCTGTGAAACATGAGGTACAGAAGCCTGTTTTTGAATTAATTGGAGCATTCATAATCCCTTCATAACTTATATACTCCAGACTATCTGCACCTATCCATTTGCAAATCGCTTCCTTATCATTATTGCTTGCTAATAACTGTCCTCTGGTTGATGTGTCAACTCCGAAATAACATGGGAACTTATATGGAGGAGAGCATATCCTTAAATGAACTTCCTTTGCACCGGCTTCTCTTAGCATCTTTACCAGGATTTTTGTTGTAGTTCCTCTAACTATTGAATCGTCTATCAGAACAACTCTTTTATCTTTAACTTCAGTCTTAACAGGATTGAATTTAATTTTAACAGCTATCTCCCTGTCACTCTGGTTAGGAGCGATAAAAGTTCTGCCTACATATTTATTCCTTAAAAGACCTGCAGCAGCCATTATCCCGCTTTCTTTTGCATATCCGTATGCCATATCGGTTCCTCCATCTGGAACCCCTATAACAACATCTGCATCAACAGGATGTTCTTTAGCTAATATCCTTCCTGCATTGACTCTTGCATCATGAGTTGATGCTCCGTCAATTATGCTGTCAGGCCTTGCAAAATATACATGTTCGAATATGCATAAACTGCTCTTCTTGCATTCAAACAATCTCCTTGACTGTATGCCATTTGCATCTATTAAAACCAGTTCGCCAGGTTCTACATCCCTGACGAATTTTCCGCCTACAGCATCTATACCAGCAGATTCGCTGGATATTATATATGTTGAATCATTAATCTTCCCAATACAAAGAGGCATAATTCCCAAAGAATCTCTTAATCCTATTAAGTATCTTGGTGTTATCATGGTAATAGCATATGATCCATGTATATACTTCACCATCTGCTCTACTGAATCTTCAATATGTTCGCTTCCTATTCGGAACTTTGTCAGAAGAGCTGCAAGAACTTCAGTGTCATTAGTGGTATGGAACATGCATCCATTTGCTTCAAGTTCTTCTCTTAACTGATTTGCATTGATTATATTGCCATTTTTTGCTATAGCCATATATCCGCTTATATATTTCAAAACCAAAGGCTCAATCGTACCTTTTGACACATCTGCTGAAGTGGAGTACCTTACATGGCCTATTCCAGCATCACCTGGCAGCTTGTCAAGATCTGATGCCTTAAAGACCTCAGGAACAAGACCTTTTGCTTTATACCACTCTATTAAGTCCTTATCCCTCACTGCTATACCGGCACTCTGCTGTCCTCTGTGCTGGAGGGCATAAAGCCCGTAATATATTGTTTCTGCTATGTTTACCGACTTATCTTTTGAATATACACCGAAAATTCCACTCATATTATTTCTTGTTTATCTCCATATCCTTCTGGATTACCTGCTGTTCCATATCTCTTTTAAACTGCTCCAGTTTCAAACTTAAATCCTCACTACCCAAAGCCAGTATCTGTGCTGCAAGTATTGCAGCGTTCTTACCTCCATCAATAGCAACTGTAGCAACGGGTACTCCTGATGGCATCTGAACTGTTGAAAGAAGTGAATCCATTCCTCCTAAATCGCTTGTTTTAACCGGAATCCCTATAACAGGCAGTATTGTATGAGCAGCTATTACTCCTGCTAAATGAGCAGATTTTCCTGCAGCTGCGATTATAACCCTAAAACCGTTACTCTTTGCATTTGCAGCCAAATCAGCCGCTATATGCGGAGTACGGTGTGCAGAACATACTCTGACCTGATATTCAATGTTGAATTCATCAAAAAATTTAAGGCCGGGTTCTACTGTCTTATAGTCGCTGTCACTTCCCATTAGAACTAATACTTTCATTTTTCCCTCCCATTAAAAAATGCAGTCTCGTTGTGACTGCACCATAAAAAATCAAAGCAATGGAATAAGCCACTCATAGTCGGGTCTAAGGTGCCCCGGTAGAAACGTTGCAGACCGTATTCCTGCAACATATACGAGCTCTTCAAAAGAATATTTTATCATTCTGCACCCTTTGATGTCAACATAACCAAAACTGAGGTTCTTTACTTCTTTCCGTGAAAAGTTACAATGGGAAGGGATTCGGATATGAAAGCTGCAGTTTCCCTACACATAAGAATATCGCTGTCCTGAAGCTCTCATAAAGCCTGAAGCCTCTTGCTTTT
>JAAYBX010000083.1 GCA_012729955.1 Clostridiaceae bacterium | reverse complement strand
GCTGGGCGGCTCAAGCGGCATTGTACCATTATTATGGGATTGGTAAGTGCAAACTGGACAAAAAAGTATTCGGAGTATTCAATCATGTAATAGAAGATAAGCAGTCGCTACTTTTCAAGGGATTTGATGACGGATTTATGGCACCTCATTCCAGAATGACACAGATTTCGCAAGAAGATCTCGATAAAAAGGATGATTTAGTCATATTGTCCTCTTCAGAAGACGCTGGAATATATGCACTTTCATCAAGAAACGGAAGAAGGTTGTTCATAACAGGGCATCCCGAGTACGACGAGCATACGCTTTTGAAAGAGTATCTGAGAGATAAGGCAAAAGGAATTGATATTAACATACCGAAAAACTATTATCCTAATGATGATGAAACAAAAAACCCTGTGGTAACATGGAGATCACACGCTTATCTTCTTTACTCCAATTGGCTCAACTACTATGTGTATCAGACTACGCCTTATGACCTTAAGAGACTGCCTGAGTATCTTGGCAAAAAAATCTCAGACAGTGAGGAGGAAAAGTTAAAGTCTGCTAATGCTGTCCATAAAGTATTCAAAACAGAAAACAATAAAAAGTATGTTATATTATCAGCTTCTTTAAATAAAATGCAAAGTGAGAAGATATTTGGAGATCTATATGACAACACCTTAAATCCTGAAATTCCAGTTATTGGAACAGACTATAAAGCATATGATGGTATTATTAAAACAAGGAAGATGATCATAGGTCTTTTAGGGTATGGGACTATTGGAAAAGGTGTATATGATATCGTTTTAAAACGGGATGACATGGAAGTGAAATATGTGTTTGATCGCAGGGATATACCAGAACTTGGTAGCAAGTTGACACATGATATAGACGAAATAATCAATGATAACGAGATCGATACAGTTATAGAGCTTATTGGAGGAATGGAACCTGCACGGACTTATATAGAAAGAGCATTGAATAAAGGCAAGAATGTTGTTACAGCAAATAAAATGATGATGGCATCTAATTATTTAAATTTGTCATCTTTAGCTCAAGAAAAAGATACTATGTTGTGTTATACAGCAGCTGTGGGTGGAGCTATCCCTTGGATAATTAATTTAGACAGAGCATCCAGGGTTGATTCTGTTACACAAATATCAGGAATAGTTAATGGTACTACAAACTATATCCTTTCATCAATGCATTCCAAAAAATGGAGTTTCGATTATGCATTAGAACAAGCACAGATGTTTGGATATACAGAATCTGATCCGAGTGCAGATATAGATGGAACAGATATATGCAATAAGGCTATATTATCTGCTAATATAGCTTTTGGTATAGATATATTACATGATGAAGTACCTGTCTTTGGTATAAGATCAGTTAGAGATGAAGATATAGTTAATGCAGAAGCTTTGGGATACAGATTGAAAATTTTTGCAAATGCAATAAAAAAAGGGCAGGATGCATCAATATGGATAGAACCAGTTATGGTTAGTGAAGGGTCAATTGAAGCTGGAGTAAATGATAACTACAATTTAGTGTCATTTCACACTGATGTTACAGGGAAAGAGAGCTTTTACGGTCAAGGTGCAGGACGATATCCGACAGCTTCAAATGTTGTACAGGACTGTGTCGACATAATTTATGGAAGGAAGCTTCTTTACAACGAATCAATGACTCGGGCAAAGATAACAAATGACATAGAATATAAATACTATGTACGATGTAGTACCTCAGATAGCTTTATTAATTCAATCGTAGAAAAAAAAGAAAATGGATACTACATAACAAGATTAGTATCTGTAAGAAGGATGCATGAATGGGCAAAAAGGAAAAAGGAAACAGATAATATTTTCTTTGCCAGCATCAGGAATGAGTAACAATGAAGAAAGAGAAAAAAATTAATATATAGGGAGATGAATCATGAGTAAATATGAAAACATTACACAGACAATAGGAAAAACCCCTTTGGTGAGAATATCAAGATATGAGAAATTACTGGGGTTGCAAGCGGAAATATATGTAAAGCTGGAATCGTTTAATCCTCTTGGGAGTGTAAAAGACAGGATAGCACTTGCTATGATAGAGGATGCTGAGGAAAAAGACTTGCTGAAAGAGGGTTCAGTAATCATAGAACCGACAAGCGGGAATACAGGTATAGGATTAGCTGCTGTAGCGGCTGTAAAGGGATATCGCCTTATTCTTACAATGCCAGAGACAATGAGTGTAGAGAGAAGACAGATTCTGTCTGCTCTCGGAGCAGAAATAGTTCTTACTGAGGGAGCCAAGGGAATGAAGGGAGCTGTACAGAAAGCCAACGAAATAAAGGAAGAAAATCCTGGATATTTTATGCCTTCCCAGTTTGACAATCCGGTAAATCCAGCCATACACAGAAAAACAACAGGTCCTGAAATATGGCAAGACATGGATGGTAGGATTGATGTCTTTGTTTCAGGGATAGGTACAGGAGGTACAATAACAGGAGCTGGCAATTACCTTAAAGAAAAAAAACCGGATGTTGAAATAATTGCTGTCGAACCTGAAGGGTCACCTTTATTATCAAAGGGAACGGTCGGAGCTCATAAGATACAAGGCATCGGAGCAGGGTTTGTACCTGGCGTGCTTGACACTTTGGTATATGGCAGGGTTATAACTGTAGAAAACGAAGAAGCATATGCAGCAAGCAGAAATCTGGTAAAGACAGAAGGTATACTGGTCGGAATATCATCAGGCGCAGCATTGCATGCTGCTTCGAAAATTGCTGCAGAAGAGAAATACACTGGTAAAAAAATAGTAGTCATTCTACCAGATACAGGTGAAAGGTATTTATCAACACAGTTATTCGCTACTGTATAATTCCTCCACCCACTACAGAATCGCCGTCATATATTACTGCTGATTGACCTGGACATATAAATTTCTGAGGTTCATCAAAACAGATACTGATTACATCGGTATCTTTTTGAATTACAGTTGCAGGTTCTGCTGAACGTGAGTATCTGGTTTTTACGAATAAATGCATTGGGTTTTCTATGGTATCTGTTGTTATAAGGTTAATATAGTTAATTTCGAATGTTTTTCTTAGTAAATCATTTTCTGTACCTAATACTATTGTATTACTGGTGCTGTCCTTACTGCATACATACATTCGTCTTCCTGAGCAGATATCCAAACCTCTTCTTTGCCCGATGGTATATCTGTGTATGCCTTTGTGAGTACCTAATACCCTGCCATCATTATCAATGAAGCTTCCTTGTGCGGGCATATGAGATATGTGCTTTTCGATAAATCCTGCATAATCATTGTCGTTTATGAAACAGATATCTTGGCTGTCAGGCTTTTCAGAATTATGTAATTTGTTATCATAAGCTAAAGCTCTGACCTCTTTCTTGTTCATGTTTCCTAATGGGAATAAGGTATGTTTCAATTGTTCTTGGGTCATTGTATAAAGGACATAACTCTGGTCTTTGGATATGTCAATTGCTTTAAGGAGATTATATCTTCCTGTTCTCTCATTATAGATTATCCTTGCATAATGTCCTGTTGCAATATATGGATATCCTATCTGTTGTGCTCGTAGTAGAAATTTATCAAATTTTATATGTCTGTTACATTCAATACATGGATTGGGAGTCAGACCGTAAATATATTTATCTATAAAGTCCTTGATAACCAGAGTTTCGAAAGCATCAGTAAAATTCAAAACATAGTGGGGTATTCCAATCTTGAATGCAACTTTTCTCGCATCCATCGTATCATTATATGAACAGCAGGTTTTACCTTCAGCGGTATCATTTATACTATTCTTAACTAGTTTCAATGTAATACCTATACAATCATTACCTGTATTCTTTAATAAAAATGCAGCGACGGAACTGTCAATTCCGCCGCTCATTGCGATTACTATTTTCTTACTATCATCATTCATGTAACTTCCCACATTTTTTTATAGAGATATCTTACTAAATAAATAGGTTGCATATAAGTAGGATCTATTACTTATGAATTGCAAATATCTTAGCAATTTCTGCACTTGTTGCTGCATCTGCAGCATAAGCATCTGCACCAATTTCATCGCAAAAAGCCTGTGTAACAGGCGCTCCACCAACCATTACTTTAACCTTTTCTCTTAACCCGTTAGCTGTAAGTGCTTTTACTATTTCACCCTGCTGTGACATGGTTGTTGTGAGCAATGCAGATAATGCCACTATGTCAGGTTCATTTTTTTTTACTGCATTTACAAAAGATTCAGCTGAAACATCCACTCCAAGATCTATTACTTCAAAACCATTACCAATAAGCATCATTTTAACCAGATTTTTGCCAATATCATGAAGGTCGCCTTTAACTGTCCCTAACACTACTTTCCCAATTGGTTTTATATCCTCACTGATCATGAGAGGTTTCAATTCTTCAAGGCCTTTTGTAAGAGCTCTTGCTGCGACAAGGACATCAGGTACATATACTTCGTTGTTCTTGAATTTGATGCCAAGCTTGCTCATTCCGTCCAGTAACCCATTATTAAGTATGTCAGAAGCTGAGGTGCCTTCTTTGATTGCTTCTGATACATAAGACACTGTTTCTTTTGCCCGGCCCTTCTGAACCGATTCAGATATTAATTGTAAATTTGACATTGCATTCTCCTTTTCTAGTTATACTAAGTCATACTTTTCTGGGCTGAGTTTTTCACACTGCGGAATCATGAGTTCAGTTAATTCCTGTTCGGTCTTTGGCATATCCTCTATCTCATCATATATTCTGTCAATCCACTCAAGTTCCTTATCATCCAGTTTTAAGGATTTATCATCATAGGCTTTTCTTAAAATGTTTACTGTTACAAGAGCACCTCTTTTTGCTCTGTCATAATAAGTTTCTTCTTTTATCATTTGCTTTGAAATATTCAGCACGACATCAGGTCTTAACACATATGCCTGAGGGTCATGAATACTGTCAGAATCTGCAAGACAGTCTCTTAAAAAAAGAGCTTTGTCATTTCCTTTTGAAGAAGCTTCGTTCATTAACCTGCAATCATATGCTAATTGTTCAAAGCATACTGTAGGCGCCATCCCTCCTAAAAGCTTAATGTGTTGAATGGATTCATTGCTCCAT
Source organism: Clostridiaceae bacterium (assembly GCA_012729955.1). Lineage (GTDB taxonomy): Bacteria > Bacillota > Clostridia > DUPQ01 > DUPQ01 > DUPQ01. The sequence continues at coordinate 760 of JAAYBX010000083.1, read as the reverse complement.
AAATCTGCTAAACATGATGCGACATTTCCAACAGGGCTTAAATGTGCACATGCACTTGATTTGCCTTCCATGGATATTGGTATTCCAGAAATTGCTTTTACATAAACTCCTTCGTATCCGCAATCCTTGTGAGGGCCTTTTGCGCCACATTCAATAGCAATAAGGCTTCTTATTGCAGATACTACTCTTACTACTGCTGCGAAAGATTTAGGTATATAGTTTCTGTCTGCAAGGACCATTGCTGTATTGGCAAATCCACATGCAGTATCACCGGATGCTATAGTTCCAGTAGAGTCAGCTACTTTCACTATTTCGGTCCAAAGCTTGCTCATATCCTTACACCCCAGCACTGATAGAGCAAATATTGACTTTGATATATCGCAGAACATGACTGCTTCATCATGTACTTCTTTACCTCCGACCGATTCGATTGCAAGCATATCTGCACCGTTTCTTGCACATCCTTCAAATGTCTTAAACATAGAATCCCAATGACTTCCATGCCACATGTGTTCAAGGTCATTCCCTTCTCTTATATCATTAGGAGTAATTCTTAATGATGCCATAAACCCATATTTGGTTGAGTACTCATTTAAAACATCAGCTACTGTTCTGCATACATCAATTCCCCATTGCGGATTAAATGTCATTGGGGGCAGTGTCTCGATTTCTGCTACAAAACCTGGAACATATAACTCATGAGCACGTTGGCAGATGCCTGTAGCTATCTCTTTATATATTTCCAGAATCTGTGGCATTG
>JAAYBX010000006.1 GCA_012729955.1 Clostridiaceae bacterium | reverse complement strand
GTCTGTTTAAGTACATAGTATATAAGTAAAATATAAATAAAAAACCATGAAATAACAGCGCATAAGCGCTGTTTTTTACTAATTATTCAATTTATCATATATGCTGTTGTTAACACATTTAGAGAGTATTATTCTTCGTTTAAAGAACTCTTCTTATCCTTTCGACCGCTTCAATAGTGTTATCTCTGCTTCCAAAGGACGTAAGTCTGAAATAACCTTCTCCATTCATTCCAAAACCGCTCCCAGGTGTTCCAACAACACTTGTTTTATTTAACAGCAAGTCGAAAAATTCCCAGGATTTCATATTACTAGGGCAGTTCATCCATATATACGGGGAGTTTGTCCCACCAGTGTGATATATTCCTTTTTCCTTAAGAAGAGCAGAAATAAGCTTGGCATTATCAAGATAATACTTTATATTCTTTTTGCACTGTTCCATCCCTTCGTCAGTAAATACGGCTTCTGCGGCTCTTTGTATAACATAAGATACCCCGTTAAGTTTGGTACTCTGTCTTCTTACCCACATATCATGTAAAGAAAACCTTTCAAGCATCAGGTCCTTCTTTATAACAGTGTAAGCGCATCTTGTGCCGGTAAATCCTGCAAGCTTGGAGAAGCTGCAGAACTCTATGGCGCATTTTTCTGCTCCTTCAATTTCAAAAATGCTTCTTGGAAGCGTATCATTGGTTATAAATGCTTCATATGCCGCATCAAAAAGTATTACAGCCTTATTATCCAAAGCATAATCTACCCATTTTCTAAGCTGCTCTTTTGAATACACGCTTCCACAGGGATTATTTGGGGAACAAAGATATATCATATCTGCGTGTCTTCCGTCAGGCATAGCGAGGAAATTGTTTTCTTTGTTTGCGTCTGCAAAAATAATTTTCCTTCCATCCATTACATTTGTATCCATATATACAGGATATACAGGATCAGGTATCATTACCATGTTATCTCTCGAGAAAATTTCAGTGATATTGCCGACATCGCTTTTTGCTCCGTCTGATACGAATATCTCACTTATATCAACATTCACATTTCTCTTTCTGTAATGTTCAGAAATCTTTTCTCTTAAAAAATCATAACCCTGGTCTGGAGCATATCCTCTGAAGGTGTCCGCTTTTCCCATTTCATCAGATGCTTCCTTTAATGCTTCCACAACCTTTTCTGGCAATGGCAGTGTCACATCGCCTATTCCGAGGCTTATGACTTTCTTATCCGGATTTGCTTTTTTGTATGCTGCAACTTTTGTCGCTATATCCTTAAAAAGATAACTCTGTTTAAGATTACTGTAATTCTCATTTACTCTTGCCATATGATTCTCCTTCTTCTTCAGTTATATATTAATCTCAGTATCAAAGACATGGACAGCTTCGCCTTTCATAATAACTCTGCCATCATCAAGATAAGTAATTTCAAGAACTCCTCCTCTTAAGATTACAGATACTTTTTGATTGATATCACTGATACCATTTAGTACTGCTGCTACAACAACTGCACATGCTCCTGTCCCGCATGCCATTGTCTCTCCTGAACCTCTTTCGTATACCCTCATTTTCAAAGTGTTTTTATCTATCACTTCTACAAACTCAGTATTTATCCTGTCTGGAAATATGGGATGCTTTTCAAAATCCGGACCTATTTTATCCAGATCCAGCAGGTCCAGAGATTTATCAAGATTCGTCTTATTAACTTTATCAGTCATAAATATGACACAGTGAGGGTTTCCCATGGATACACAGGTCACATTATATCTCTTACCCGATACATAAAGAGGCTTGTTTATATACATTTCTTCTTTACTGGAATCATCATAAGCCATGGGTATTTCACAACGTTTCAGATAAGCAATACCCATATCCACTTCTGCAGAATCCACCAGTCCTTCTTTATCAAGAAAGAGTTTCAGATGTTTAATACCGCTTTTTGTCTCTATATCCAGATTTAACTTATCTGTAAGCTTATTATCATATACATATTTTGCAACACATCTGATAGCATTTCCGCACATTGAGCCTTCTGAGCCGTCTGCGTTAAACATCCTCATATAAAAGTCTGCATTTTTTGAAGGCTGTATAAGAACCAGCCCGTCTGATCCTATTCCAATATGTCTGTCGCTTAGTTTTACTGCCAGCGAAGACGGATCCTCAATATTACAATCCATACAATTCACATATATATAGTCATTTCCAGCTCCGTGCATTTTAGTAAATTTCATAATATGCCTTTCTTTGGTTTATTATACATAAAAACTGCAGCCTGGTAAATATGCTTACCATTAAAGACATTTGTCTACTTATGGACCAGGTTTCTCTTAATATTTAACCTGAAAAAGGCTATAATGAAAACAGGAGGTTTTATGAAGACCCTTTTTGAACTATACTGGATATTTTTCAAGGTCGGCCTTTTCACTTTTGGAGGAGGCTATACTATGCTGCCTATTCTTCAAAAGGAATTTGTGGAGAAAAAGAAGTGGCTTGATACGGAAAATATAATCGACTACTATACTTTGAGCCAGTGCACTCCAGGTATAATTGCTGTCAATGTCTCCACATACATAGGCTTCAAAAAGAAAAGTTATCTTGGAGGAATATTCAGCGCACTTGGGGTAATAACCCCTTCAATTATCATTATTTCTATAATTGCAACTATTCTGACTAATTTTTTACATATAGAAGCCGTTGGACATGCCTTTGCAGGAATAAGGGTAGCTGTTGCAGCTCTTGTCATAGTAACAATACTTGATATGTATAAAAAATCCGTCATTGACTGGCTTTGCATTATTCTATACATTGCATCATTTATTCTATCTGTACTTACTTCCATTTCACCTGTTTTCATAGTTTTAGGCTCCGCTATAACAGGGCTTGTTCTCGGAACCAGGATGCAGGAAAGAAAAGAGAGGAAAAAATGATATATCTCGAGCTATTCTGGGAATTTTTTAAGACAGGCCTTTTCTCCATAGGAGGAGGTCTGGCGACAATTCCTTTTCTTTATGATATTGGCAAGAGATACGACTGGCTGGACACATCAATAATCCCAGATATGATTGCTGTATCAGAATCCACCCCAGGGCCGATAGGAATCAATATGGCGACTTACACCGGCTACATGGCTGCAAAACTTCCCGGAGCATTGATCGCATCTTTAGCAATAATTCTTCCTTCTGTAATCATAGTTCTTGTGATATCCAGGCTTCTTTCCTCCTTCAGCCAGGATAAGAGAGTGTTGAATGCAATGTACGGATTAAGGCCTGCTTCTCTCGGCCTTATAACTGCTGCAGCTTTTGCTGTTCTTAATGTTTCTGTAATAACATATGATACATTTATTGAATCAGGCAATATTCTTGATATAATTGATTTAAAGGCTTTTGTATTGTTCGTTTGTCTTCTGGTTATAAGAATTTTCTTCAAAAGAATTCATCCGATATTATTTATAGTCTTTGCAGGGGTAGTTGGGATAATATTCAAGTTTTAAAGGGGGGCTTCATGACTGACATTTTTAGAATTATCTTTTCAGCTCTTTCACCTGTTGCAGCACTCATTATACTGCTACTGGTAATTGACAGACACGACAAGGAGCCTGCAAAGCTCCTCATCTTTCAGTTTATTGCTGGGTGTCTTATTAGTATTCCGGCAATATTCATTGAGGGTCTTCTGGAACGTTTCAATATATTTTCTGGAACTATTATTGGTATAGCATATACTTCATTCATAGTTGCCGGACTTACAGAGGAATCTTTAAAAAGAGCATCTGTATACATCGTTTCCTATCACAAGCCTGCCTACAATGAGAAACTGGATGGAATTATATACTGCGCTTTCACATCTCTTGGTTTTGCAGCAGTAGAAAATATAATGTATATAATAAACTTTGAAGCTGAAAATCCTTCAATAGCACTTTATAGAGGGATTTTCTCTGTACCAGGTCATATGCTCTTTGCAGTAACTATGGGATATTACATATCATTATCCAAATTCGCTCCTACTTTTGCTCTCATGAGAAGCTACAAGATCAAGTCTTTACTGTATCCCGTTCTTCTCCATGGCACATTTAACTTTATACTTTCTTTGAATATCCACTGGCTTTTCGCTTTTGTTCCTTTTGTAATCTTCTTGTGGGTATTTAATATAAAGAAATTAAGGACATTCTCAAAGGAAAGCCGCTATTACAAGAATCTGTATGACAGTAATAATTATAACAACAGAAATTGATAACTTATTTTTACATAACAAAAAAAGCATCAGACTGTAATACGATGCTTTCTTTTTTTTATAGATATTCTTAACCTTTTACGGATGTAATATACTTAATAAGGTTTTCGCTTCCTGCTAATTCAACGAAGTTTTCGTCTGGAGCATTGTACTGAACCGTTATAAGCTCATATCCGTCTTCAAGAACGCCTTCCCACCAGTGGATGCATTCGTTCTTCTTCATCTTGTTCTGTCTGATAAATTTCTTTAAATCATCCAGCTTGTCGCATCTTCTTACTATTGTAGCAAAAATTTCTGCGTATTTGGAATTTTCAACGGGCATCTTAACCTTGCCTGCAGCTATATCAGCTAATGTTTTATCTAAATTCTTTACCGCCAATACATAATGCTCTTTTTTGTTTGCCATGTATAGATCCTCCTGTTCGTGTTAACCTTAGTTAATTATATCTACTTTGGTCAATTATGTCTATAAAAATATTCCATAAATTTTAGTACCTCTATTTGTATGATTTATACAGTTAGTTGCATTTTGAGTACCCGCATGACCTGCAAATCACACATCCGCCATCACTTTCCAGCATAGCGCCGCATTCAGGGCAAGGCCTGCTCTCAGAATTTTTCTCTTCTTTTTTTACAGGTGTTTTTGCTGACGGTTCACCGTAGTGCAGATAAGGAATAGTTTTCTTGACTTCCTCTTTGAGTTCTCCATTCATTTTGGCGACTTTTTCAATCATTCTGCCGATTGCATCCGGGCAGGATAATATACCTAAATCCTTATGCCTGATAGTTGAGGGGCACCTTATACCTTTCAGCTGGTCTATTATTTCCTTTGTGTCAATACCAGACCTTAGTGCAATAGATACCAGCCTTGCTGTCGCTTCTGACTGCGAAGGGCATCCTCCTGCTCTGCCGGTATTCGTGAATATTTCGCATATTTCGCCGTTTTCATCATAATTAACAGTTATATACAGATTCCCACAGCCTGTCTTGAATTTTTCTGTCAGTCCTGTCGTAATTCTCGGTCTTGGTTTTGGTATCACCGCAGAAGCTAATGGAGAAGGACCTTTAACCTGTTGCTTCGGAATGCTCAGTACCTGTAAGTCCCTGCTGCCGTCCCTGTACAGGGTAACACCTTTGCATCCCATAGCATATGCCTGCATGAATACTGCTTTTACATCATCCAATGTGGCTTCATTTCTCAGATTTACTGTTTTTGAAACGGCATTGTCAACATGTTCCTGAAAAACAGCCTGCATACGCACATGCCATGAAGGATCTATATCATGGCTGGTAACAAAAACTTCCTTAACATCCTCAGGTATAACTGTCATATGGCTTATGGTGCCTTTTTTTGCTATATCCCTCATAAGTTCATCGCTAAAGAATCCTCTTTCCCTTGCTATAGCTTCAAATACAGGATTTACTTCAGTCATTTCGGTATTATCCATTACATTACGTATATATGATATTGCAAAAGCAGGTTCGATTCCGCTCGACACGCCTGCTATTATGCTAAGAGTACCAGTAGGGGCTATTGTAGTCGTTGTGGCATTTCTCACTTTTATATCTTTTGCAGGATATATGCTTTTGTCATATGCTGGAAATACTCCTTTAATTTCAGCAAGGCTCATTGAGGCTTTTTTAGATTCCTCATTTATGAATTTCATTACCTCATATCCAAGATCCAGAGCTTCCTCACTGTTGTATGGAATCCCCATTGCATATAGGCTGTCTGCCCATCCCATGACCCCTAGTCCTATCTTTCTGGTGGCTTTTGAGTTTTTTGCTATTTTCTCATTCGGATAAGTATTTACATCAATTACATTATCCAGAAAATGAACGGCTTTTACGACACATCTTCCAAGTTTGTCATAATCAAATCCGCTCTTATCAGCTTTGAGCATTGTGTACAGGTTAATAGAACCTAAATTACATGATTCGTACGGAAGCAGAGGCTGTTCGCCACAAGGATTAGTGCTTTCGATTTCACCTAATCCGGGCACAGTGTTTTCTTTATTTATCCTGTCAAGAAAAACTATTCCTGGTTCCCCATTCAGCCATGCGTGCTGCACAATCATGTCAAAAACGTTTTTCGCGCTTTCAATTCCTACTGCTTTTTTTGTGGAAGGGTCAATGAGCTCGTATGTGTTGTCATGTTCCACTGCTTCCATGAATTGTTCAGTCAGGCCTACGCTTATATTAAAATTATTAAGTTCTGTACTGTTCTCTTTGCATGTTATGAAATCTTTTATATCAGGATGGTCCACTCTGAGTATGCCCATATTGGCTCCTCTTCTGGTTCCTCCCTGTTTTACTGCTTCTGTCGCAGTATTGAAAACCTTCATAAAGCTGATTGGCCCTGATGCTATTCCTCCTGTGGAACTGACTGCAGCTCCCTTCTGTCTTATTCTGGAAAAACTGAAGCCTGTGCCACCACCGCTTTTATGTATCAGAGCTGCATTCTTCACTGTCTCGAAAATAGCTTCCATCGAGTCATCGATAGGCAGCACAAAACAAGCTGCCAGCTGGCCTAGAGACCTCCCTGCATTCATCAATGTGGGGGAATTCGGCAGGAATTCCAGATTCACCATCATGTCATAGAAATCCTTTTCTGTTTTCTCTATATCTTCCTTGCCTAGAAATTCAGAGTCAGCAGATGCTATTGTCTTTGCGACTCTTTTGAACATATCATCACAAGATTCTATGATATTGCCCTCTGAGTCCCTTTTAAGGTACCTTCTCTCCAGTACTTTTTTTGAATTTTCTGTAAGCATAACTACTCCCCCATAAAACTATATTTTGTATCACTAATACATATGATGTACTAGATATTGTATCACTGTGAGAATCTCTGTCAACGGATTTGACTAAATTCTCAAATAAAATTTTTATGTGCGGATTTTGTATAATTATAGTAATTTATTTTTTCTATGATATAATTTATTTACAAATTGAAAGAAGGAAATGCAATGGAAGTCAGACATAAATCCGCTATACCGATATATCTAGGTGGTGCAGTATGGATACTGTACAGTCTGATTTTCCCAATGTATAAACTTACGCATGTTATAATCGCCGCTATATTATTCGTTGCTGTTTTTCTTTTAAGCAGAAAATTCTTCCCTGACAGGATTGAAATAGTGGAAGATCCAATAAAATATACCGGTGCAAAAGATGTAGACCAGGCAATATCTGAGGGAAACAGATATCTTGAGCAGATGAAGAAAGCCAATGACATTATACAAAACACCGTTATCTCAGAAAAAATAGACAAGCTTGGTGATGTCACAAAAAAGATATTCGCATATATATCCGAAAAACCTGAAAAACTTAAGGATATACGCAGACTCATTACATATTTCCTTCCCACAACAATCAAACTTTTAAACTCATATGCAAGAGCTGAAGCCCAGGACAATGATGGAGAGAATATTAGACAGATAAAGAATGATATTGAGGGTGCAATGGACGGGATTATAGGTTCCTTCCAGAAGTACCTTGATAATCTGTACGCTGATGAAGCTATGGATATAGATGCTGAAATAACTGTCTTTGACAGCATGTTGAAAGCAGAAAATTTAAAATAACTGAAAGGATAAATGCAATGAGCGAAATAACATTAACAGAGAAAGATAGGGAACTTGCAACTTCATATGGACAGAAGCTGGATATAAAAAGCAGTGCTTCTATTCTGCAATATGGCGCAGATGCGCAAAGAAAGATAACAAGCTTCTCGGATGCTACTTTAGAGAAAGTCCGTTCCAGGGAACTTGGAGAAATTGGGGATATGATCGGCAATCTCATGGCACAGCTGAAAGACTTCACTGCTGACCAGGAAACCGGCAACTTGTTAGAAAGGCTGTTTAAAAAAACAAAAAGGTATATAGATGTTTTAAAAGCACGTTATGCCAAAGCTGAAGCAAATGTAAATAAGATTGTAGCAGTACTGGAAGATCACCAGGTTGTGCTGCTCAAAGATATAACAATGCTGGACAAAATGTATGAGATGAACCTTGATTACATTAAGGATCTTGCATTGTATATAGAAGGTGGCAGAGCTAAACTTAATGAGCTTAAAGAAACGAAACTTGTGGAATTAAGAGACAAGGCTAAAGAATCAAAACTTCCTGAAGATGCCCAGGCAGCAAATGATTTTGCTAATATGCTGGACAGAGTCGAAAAAAAGATATATGACCTGGAGATAACAAGAAATATCGCAGTCCAGATGGCACCTCAGATAAGGCTCATACAGAACAATAACAATCTTCTGACAGAAAAGATTCAGACCACCCTTATAAACACAATCCCTCTTTGGAAGAACCAGATGGTGCTTTCATTAAGCATCACACACTCCCAGAATGCTATGAAAGCTCAGCGTGCCGTAACTGACATGACAAATGAACTGCTTCTTAAGAATGCAGAAAGCCTGAAACAAGGCAGCATTGACATAGCCAAGGAATCTGAAAGAGGCATAGTAGACATTGAGACACTGAGAACAACCAATGAGAGTCTCATAAACACTCTTGATGAGATACTTCGAATCCAAGAAGAAGGAAAAGCCAAGAGGAAAGAGGCAGAAACAGAACTTAACAGGATAGAGGAACAGCTCAAGAACAAGCTGCTTGAGTTTAAGAACTGATGAAATTTAAGGAAAACAGACCACTTGCATGGATATTGGCTGTAATCGCAATAATCGCTTCGGTGCTTATAAGCGGGCATGTGTCTCTTTCTTCACAGAGAAGAAACATCATGAACTCTTTCTACGACACCATGGATGCTGACCTGAACACAAAATCATCATATGCTGATAATCTTTCCGGAGTAGCTTCAAGATATATTGACCGCAACAGCGAATATATTGTTAGCATGGAAGAAGCCAGGGATATGCTCTTAAATGCCAAGACACCTAGGGAAAAATACCTTGCGTCTGTAAGCATAACCAATGCTGCAGCGGCTCTTTATGATGTGTTAGGAACTATGAGTCTCAATGAGACTGATGAAAGACTGAGACGAAGCAATTATGCTGACATAGTCGCCATAGATGATATTCTGAAAAGAACCTCTTTCAATAAGGATGCTGAGAAATTCAATAATGAGTTAAACATTTTTCCAGCTAATGTTATAGCATCAATAACCGGCATTAACGAAGCGGAGTATTTCCGATGAACTTATATGCTGTTTTCCCGTTTAATTGATATGATGAAAAAGATTGTGGCATTTATTACCTTAATATTACTTTTAGTCTGCAATGCAGTATATGCTGCAGATATCCCTGCACCTTCTTCTGCTTTTTATGTGAATGATACTGCTAATGTAATTTCTGAACAGACAGAAAAGATTATAATCGATAAAAATGCTGCTCTCTATGAAAAAACCGGAGCCCAGATAGTAGTTGTGACTGTGGAGTATACTGATACTGCATCAATCGCTGATTATGCATATGAGCTTTTTAATGAATACGGTATAGGTTCAAGCGGAAAAAATAACGGGTTATTACTTCTTCTTTCTATTGGTGACGACGATTATTATGCTCTTCAGGGTTCAGGTCTGGAAAGAACTTTGTCAAGCGGCACGCTTTCCTACCTTTTATATGAATATCTTGAACCATACTTTGCTCAACAGGAATATGATGCTGGAGTCTTAAGCGTTTTCAATGCTTTTTATGACGAGATGCTGGCAATATATGATACTACAATAGATTATGAAGAACCGATTCCTGATGAATATGAATACTACTATCCTGAGGAATATTACTATAATCCGGAACCGACAATTACGATTTTCGATGTGTTCAGGACATTTTTCATCATTGTAGTAATTATAGCCGTGCTTTCATCCATATTCGGAGCAAGGAAAAGTACCAGAAGCTCTTCTTCATATACCAGATCAAATACAAGCAGCATATGGCCTATAATCGGCGCAATAAATCTTATGAATATGGGTAAGAATATCAGCAACTCAGTCAGAAGTAATACGACTTCATTCAATAATAACCATAACACCATTAACAGAAGTAGTTCAAGCTTTCGTGGAAGCTCTTCTTTCGGAGGCGGTTCCTCATTCGGAGGAAGGTCAGGCGGTTTTCATAGCGGTGGAGGCGGGATGTCAAGAGGAGGAGGAGCTGGAAGGGGCGGCAGATGACCCTAGTTGCCTACTCCATAGCTCATTTTTTAACAGATGCGGTCTGTGCAGGACTTATTTTTTCCAATCCTGACATGATACCATATATTCTTATGTATGATCTTCTTGCCTTTTCTACTCAGCCTATTACTGGTATTATGGCAGATACAATACAAAAATATAGATATATTGCAATAGGCGGAGGGTTACTAACATCTTTAGGAGCCCTTTTCTTTCTTCCGGTCCCAATAAGGATATGCATGCTCGGTATAGGCAACAGCCTGTTTCATGTAGGTGGAGGAGCAGCTGTACTGAAAGGCTCATCATCAAAGGCAGCTCCTTTAGGTATATTCGTCGCACCAGGAAGCATGGGGCTATTATTTGGAACACTTTTTCCTTCTATAGCAATTTACGCAGCAGTTGCTTTAACTTTAATATCTTTAAGCCTTATATGGTTAAAGGAATACAAAGTTAAAGAAGCATCTGAGTCTATACCAATATTTAAACATGATAAAAAGATAATGGCTTTTGTTATTATAATAATCATTCTGGTGTCCATTGCCGTCCGTTCCATGGCTTCATATTCTATGTCCTTTCCATGGAAGGATACATTACTTTTGTCAATTATTACTGGTATTATGATTATGGCAGGAAAGGCTGCAGGAGGATTCCTTCTGGATAAGTTCAAATCCATACCTGTAGTTATTGCAGCCATACTGATTCCCGGTCCTATGATAGCTTTCTTATCATCTTATGCCGCACCTTCGCTTATAGGGCTGTTTCTAATCAACTGCTCTATGCCTCTTACCCTGTATATGCTTTATCGGATGATCCCTGATTATCCGGGGTTTGCTTTCGGGCTTGCCGCATCTTTTTTGTTTCCCGGGATGCTTATCGGTCTTGGAGTTAATCTGACAGGCTTTCTTATACTTCTAGTCTTTGTGCTCAATGCAGTATTTATGTATATAGCAGTTAAAATAATGAAGAAAGGAAATATAACAATATGAACATGATAATCTGTGATGTAGTAACTCCTTTTTATGTTTACCCGATACTGTTTCTGCCTTATATTCTAGCAGGGCTGGTTCTTGTAGCAGTAGCAATTCTGTTATACAGGTATTTGAAAAAAAGAAAAAAGAAAGATACCGATAATACAAATAACCGATAATGGAGATATTTTATGCTCTCTTGCTAACCCTCATATTTGAAGGACTGGTTTTCCTGCTTTTTAGATTCAAGAACAAGGATTTCTGGATTTTGTTTTTTCTTGTCAATGTTCTGACAAACCTTTCAATAAACCTTATACTTTTATCATCATCTTTCTTCTTATCATATACCGCTCTGATTATTCTTCTCTATATACTAGAGGTTTCTGTCATATTTATTGAATACTTCTTCTATACAAAAAAAGAAGGAAAGTCCTTCAGGCTTTTCTTAAGCACTTTCCTTGCAAATTTACTTTCCTATTCTTTGGGATTATTAATCTTTGGTCACATCTGAGTTCTTTTTGCCGTTTTTCCTGAATGCTCTTGATAAAATCAGTATTGATCCGTATATTACCAAAAGCGCAACGAATACTCCAAGCATACCGAAAAGAACCACCTGAGGCGTCTGTAAAAAATTATCTATATCTATATGTATCTTCATTTCATGCCTCCGCTATATGAGTTTTTCGACCAGGGCTATCATTACACCACCGGCAACTACTGATGCGATCTGACCAGCCACATTGGCACCAGCCGCATGCATTAATAAGAAATTGGTCGGATCTTCCTTCAGACCCATTTTATGTATTACTCTGGATGACATCGGAAATGCAGATATTCCTGCTGCTCCTACCATAGGATTTATTTTCTTTTTACTGAACAGGTTAAGGAATTTAGCAAACAGTACGCCACCGATTGTATCAAACACGAAAGCTACAAGTCCTAACAGAATGATTATGAGGGTATCTACTTTTACAAAAAGATCGAATCTCATCTTGGATGCTATTGTTATTCCTAAAAGAATGGTTATTAGATTTGCAAGTTCTTTTTGAGCAGAATCAGACAATATCCTCAGAACCTTGCATTCCCTCAAAAGATTACCAAACATTAAGAATCCGACTAATGCTACGGATCTTGGAGCTAATATTCCAACTATAGCAGTAGTTACTATAGGGAAAAGTATCCTTACCGCTGTAGATACATTCTTCTGCTCGTAAGGCATTTTTATGAGCCTTTCCTTTTTAGTCGTAATAAGGCGGATAACAGGAGGCTGTATTATAGGAACCAGAGCCATATATGAGTAGGCTGCTACAATAATCGCTCCTATGTAATTGCTGTTGAAGTAGTTGGCAACAAATATGGATGTCGGCCCGTCTGCAGCTCCGATTATACCTATTGATGCAGCATCCTTTAAGTCAAATCCCAGTAAAGCTGCCAAAGCAAATGTGAAGAATATACCGAACTGCGCAGCAGCACCAAATAGCAGCATTTTAGGATTGGACAAAAGCGGTCCGAAATCAATCATTGCTCCTATTCCAATGAATAAAAGCAGCGGAAACAGCTCATTAGCTATTCCTGCATTAAAAAGAACATCCAGTACGCCTTCTTCTGTATTACCGTTAATAATCTGTGTTACAGCTCCGGATGTCGGTAGATTCGCAAGAATCGCGCCGAACCCCATTGGCAGAAGCAGGGTAGGTTCCATATCTTTGGATATAGCAAGCCAGATTAATATCCCCCCGATGATCCACATAAGGACCATCTCCCATCTGATTTCCAGTACATTTGAAAAAATATCAGCCATTTTTCATCTCTTTCTATAAAATTTACAGGCTAAATGCCTGTTTGTCTGTAATATATATAATACTTTTTTTCTGCCTCTCCCGTCAAGCGATTAGTTGCATTACCCTATTAGTTTATATATACTTTACTCATGAAAGGAACGGATAAGATGAATATTAAAACCATATTATCTAAGGTAGATCACACTCTTCTCAAACAGACAGCCAAATGGGAAGATATTAAACTTGTATGTGAAGACGCTGTTAAATACGGATGCGCATCAGCCTGCATCCCGCCGTTTTTTGTAAAGACGGTTAAGAATTATTTTAAAGGCAAACTGACGATATGTACTGTAATAGGATTCCCTAACGGGTACAGCACCACAAAAACGAAATGCTTTGAAGCTGCACAGGCAGTAAGTGACGGAGCTGATGAAATTGATATGGTCCTGAATATAAATATGCTTAAGGACCGTCTATATGATGACATACTTGATGAGATAAACCAAGTAAAAAAAGCATGCTCGGGAAAGCTACTTAAGGTTATTATCGAGACATGTCTTCTGACTGAAGAAGAGAAAATAAGGATGTGCGAGATAATTTCAAAAAGCGATGCCGATTACATCAAGACTTCTACAGGCTTTTCTACCTCCGGTGCTACAAAAGAAGATATCATATTGTTTAAGGAACATATTAAGAACGGCAAGCTTATAAAAGCCGCAGGAGGAATAAAATCCCTAAATGACGCAGAGGAATTCATAAATCTCGGAGCATCACGTCTGGGTACGTCCAGCATAGTAAAGATAATAAAAGATGAACAGGTTACTGGCTATTAAATTGTGAAAAGAATGTGAACTTTTTACTCTTTGACCCTTGTTTATACTCAATAAATCTGTTAAAATTGATGTGCAGATTTCATTATATGAAAGAAGGAGTGTAATTATGAAAAAACTATTTAGTATCGTGTTGGTAGTAGTGCTTTTGGTCTCAATGCTGTCATTAGCAGGCTGCCAAGCTAAAACCTATGAGTTAGCAATGATCACCGACGTTGGAGACATCGATGACAAATCATTCAACCAGGGAACATGGGAAGGAATAAAGGAATATGCGGAAGCTAACAAGATTACGCATAAGTATTACAAACCAACAGAAGCTTCAACCGATGCATATGTCGCAGCTATCGACCTTGCAGTATCATCTGGAGCTAAAGTTATCGTAACACCAGGATTTTTATTTGAAGAAGCAGTATTTATCGCACAGGACAAGTATCCGGAAGTTATGTTTATACTTCTTGATGGGACTCCACATGATGCAGCTTGGGAAAACTTTAAAACAGGTCCTAATGTTTACGCAGTTGTATACGCTGAAGAACAAGTTGGTTACCTTGCAGGTTATGCTGCAGTAATGGATGGATACAGAAACTTAGGTTATCAGGGCGGAATGGCAGTTCCTGCAGTTTGCAGATACGGTTTCGGATTTGTTCAGGGCGCTGATGACGCAGCTAAGGAATTAGGACTTGCAAAAGGCACTGTTAAATTAATGTATAACTATTCCGGAGACTTCGCAGATACTCCAGCTTCACAGACAAGAGCTGCAGGCTGGTATCAAGCAGGTACTGAAGTAATATTCGCTGCAGGCGGAAAAGTAGGAAACTCAGTTATGTCAGCTGCAGAAACAGCTAATAAAGCAGTTATCGGCGTTGACGTAGACCAGTCTGCTGAATCAGCTACAGTTATCGCTTCTGCAATGAAGGGTTTGGCATATATGGTTCAATTCGGCTTAAAAGAATACTATGCTGGCACATTCCCAGGAGGAGTAGCAGTCATAGCAGGTGCTGAATCCAATGCAGTAAGCCTTTCCCCTTTCTCAACTGCAAAATGGAAAACATTCTCACAGGCTGACTATGATTCATTATTTGCAAAATTAGCAGATGCTACAATCGTTCCACAAAAAGATGAAGGAAGAACAGATCCTACATTACTTAATCCTCAATACATTACATTGACATTTGTTGAGTAAAAGTATAACAATTAGAATTAGAATAAAAAGACTGCCGCACACAGCGGCAGTTTTTTTACCTAAGTCTTAACCAATCTATATATTTATTATTTCACCTGAATAATATATAATTATATAAGTTATACAATATTAAAAGCCAAGGAGTGAATTCATGGATTACATCATCGAGATGTTGAATATCAGGAAGGAATTTCCCGGAATTGTCGCTAATGATGATATCACCCTCCAGATCAGAAAGACAGAAATACATGCTCTCTTAGGTGAAAACGGAGCAGGTAAAAGTACTTTAATGAGCGTGCTTTTCGGTTTATACAAACCCGAGGCAGGCAGTATAAAGTTAAGAGGCAAGGAAGTAAATATTTCGGATCCTAAGACAGCAAGCCGTCTTGGAATAGGAATGGTGCATCAGCATTTCAAGCTTGTTGAGGATTTCACTGTATTGGAAAATATTACATTAGGAGCAGAAACAGTTAAAAACGGCTTTCTTAAAATGGATGAAGCAAGAAAAAAAGTCATGGCCCTGAGTAATCGATATAAGCTGTACATAGATCCTGATGCAAAAGTATCCAGTATTACAGTAGGTATGCAGCAACGAGTTGAAATACTTAAAATGCTTTATAGGGATAATGAAATACTCATTTTTGATGAACCTACAGCAGTACTTACCCCTCAGGAGATTGATGAATTAATGGGTATAATGAGAGAGTTATCCAAAGAAGGAAAGTCATTAATCTTTATAACTCATAAACTGGAGGAGATAAAAAAAGTAGCAGACAGGGTTACTGTTTTACGAAGAGGAAAAGGTATTGGGACCTATAATGTAAAGGATGTAACGAAGGAATTTCTAAGCGAGATGATGGTTGGCAGAAAGGTCCAATTTACTGTTGATAAAAAGGATATTCCTCCTAAGGAAGTTATTTTTGAAGTAAAAAACCTTTCCATGAAAACAAAAGGTACAACTCGTAATGCGCTTAACAATATATCATTTAAAGTAAGAAAAAATGAAATCGTATGTATAGCAGGAATAGACGGGAACGGACAGAGTGAACTTGTGTATGCGTTAACCGGTTTAAAACATTTCGATGAAGGACATATACTTGTTAATGGAGAGGACTGGACTAAAAAAAGCATAAGATACAGAAATTCCCATGGGATGAGCCATATACCTGAAGACAGGCATAAATACGGTCTTGTATTAGAGTATAGCATGGCATATAACCTTATACTCCAGTCATACTTCATGGAAAGATTCCAAAAATATAGCTTTCTAAAAAAGAAAAACATTTATTCATATTCCGATAGCCTTATAGGGAAATTTGATATACGAAGCGGACAAGGTTCTCAGACAGTTACAAGATCAATGTCAGGAGGAAATCAGCAGAAGGTTATTCTTGCTAGAGAAATAGATAAAAATCCTTCTATAATGATTGCTGTCCAACCAGCAAGAGGTCTTGATGTCGGTGCTACTGAATTTATACACAAACAACTTGTTGCCCAGAGAGATGCAGGAAAAGGTGTATTGCTTATTTCGCTTGAACTTGAAGAAGTCATGAATTTAAGTGACAGGATACTTGTTATATACGAGGGAGAACTGGTAGGTGAACTTGATCCTAAGAAGGTCACTATCCAGGAACTCGGTTTGTATATGGCAGGAGCAAAGAGAGATGAGGTGAAGGCATGAACAACCAGAATCCCATAAATCAGTTTCTTGACAGATTAAGCAGAAAAAAAGGGACAGCAAGCCTTATTTCCTCTCTTACTGCTATAGGAATAGGACTTGTCATTGGCCTAATAATCCTGTTAATTACAAACCCTGAGGAATCTATAGCTGGTTTCTTCACAATGCTAAGCGGAGGTTTTAATGACGGTACAAGGAGTTTCGGTAATGTTTTTTACATTGCTACTCCAATAATTATGACCGGGTTAGCCGTCGGATTCGCATTTAAAACAGGCTTATTCAATATCGGTGCAAGCGGACAGTTCATTGTAGGAGCATATGTAGCTGTATTAATTGGCGTAAAACTTCCTGTGCTTGGTGGTTTCCAATGGGTAGTAGGTATATTTGCTGCAATGATTGCAGGCGCGATATGGGGAGCTATACCAGGGTTATTAAAAGCTTTTCTAAATGTTCACGAAGTTATTGCGTCAATTATGATGAACTACATAGGTATGTTCATGGTAAACTACCTCATAAAACAGACAGTACTTAATGTATACACAAACAGATCACTTCCTGTAGCAGTAACTGCAAATATCCCCAAGATGGGTCTTACAACCATATTTCCCGGTTCCAGTATTAATGGAGGATTGTTAATAGCAATACTATTTGTGATTTTAATGTATATAATTCTTGAAAAAACAACTTTTGGATATGAGCTGAAAGCCTGCGGGCATAACAGGTTCGCAGCCAAATATGCAGGCATAAATGAAACTAGAAGCATTGTTCTTTCCATGGCAATAGCAGGTATGCTTGCAGGAGTCGGTGGAGCTTTATTCTATCTTTCCGGTGCAGGAGTTTATATTGAAGTTGTTGATGTTATGGCGGCTCAGGGATTTACAGGAATATCGGTTTCACTGCTCGGTATGAGTAATCCTATTGGCATCTTATTCTCAGGTATATTTATTGCGTGGTTGCAAATTGGCGGTTTCTATATGCAAAGATACAGTTTTGTACCTGAATTCATACAGATTATTACTGCAATTATTATTTACTGTTCTGCAGCTTCTCTGCTTATACGGAATTACATGGAATTGAAACAGCTTAAGAAAGATGAAAAACTTTCTAACATAGCTCAGAGCGATACCGCAGATATTGTAAATGGAAAAAAAGAAGGAGGTAAGAACTGATGGAAATGCTTTATCTTTTGCTCAGACAGACTATGTTCTTTTCCATTCCATTACTCATTGTAGCTCTAGGAGGCATGTTCTCAGAAAGAAGCGGCGTAACCAACATCGCACTTGAAGGAATAATGGTAATGGGAGGATTTGCAGGCATATATTTCATAAACCAGTTACAATCAGGAATGAGCGGGCAGCTGCTTCTGCTTTTGGCCATAGTAATTGCTGTTGCGGGTGGTGTTATTTTCTCTCTTCTTCATGGATATGCGTCAATTAATCTAAAGGCAGATCAGGTAATATCTGGAACTGCTCTTAATATGTTTGCTCCTGCCTTTGTTATTTATCTTGCAAGAATGATACAGCCATCTGGAATAGCCAATGTATCCTTTAAAAATACCTTCCTCATATCAAAAGTCCCTGTCCTTGGAGATATACCGGTAATTGGTGACATATTCTTTAAGAATACATATATAACTACATTCGTGGGGTTTTTCATACTTATAGTCTCTGCAGTCGTGTTATATAAGACACGTTTCGGAATGCGCCTTAGGGCATGCGGAGAACATCCTCAGGCAGCTGATTCTGTTGGTATCAATGTTTATAAGATGAGATACATAGGTGTCATGATATCTGGAGCTCTTGCCGGACTTGGCGGTCTTGTACTGACCATTCCAATATCTACAGAATTCAAGGGAGCTGTTAACGGTTACGGCTTTTTGGCATTGGCAGTTCTTATTTTCGGGCAATGGAAACCGATGAGGATATTATGGGCTTCCCTCTTCTTCGGGTTTATGCAGACAATATCTGCGGCTTATTCTGCAATTCCTTTTCTTCTGAATCTGAACATACCGTCAGAATTTTTCAAAATGACCCCATATATAGCTACACTTATTGTGTTAGCGTTCTCTTCAAAATCCAGCAAAGCTCCAAAGGCTGTCGGCCAGCCTTACGACCAGGGGGCAAGATAGTCATGAGGATGTATGACATCATACAAAGCAAACGAGATAACCATGAGCTGACGGATGAGCAAATCAGATATTTTGTGAAAGGATATACTGATGGTTCAATACCCGATTATCAAGCTGCGGCTTTATTAATGGCAATCTATTTTAATGGAATGAATGATCGTGAAGCTACTACCCTGACTATAGCTATGGCAGAATCCGGGGATATGATTGATTTGTCATCAGTTAACGGAATTACAGTGGATAAGCATAGTACCGGGGGAGTAGGAGACAAAACTTCCCTGATTATAGCTCCATGTGTTGCTTCTTTGGGGTTTAAAGTAGCAAAAATGAGCGGAAGAGGATTAGGGCATACCGGAGGGACTGTAGATAAACTGGAATCAATACCTGGTTACAGGACTTCTCTAGATAGAAATGAATTTATTGAGAATGTAAACAGGATAGGAATAGCATTAGTTGGGCAGAGTGGTAATCTTGCTCCTGCTGACAAAAAAATCTATGCATTACGTGATGTGACAGCAACAGTAGGATGCCTTCCGCTTATAGTATCAAGTATAATGAGCAAGAAAATAGCGGCAGGGTCAGAAAACATCCTCCTGGATGTTAAAGTCGGAACAGGCTCATTTACTCCTAAACTTGAGGATGCTGTTACTCTGGCCCAAAAAATGGTGGATGTCGGAAGGCTTGCTGGAAGAAATATAGCCGCACTAATAACCAATATGGATGTACCCTTGGGAAAGGCAATCGGCAACAGCATGGAAATAACAGAAGCCTGCGAGATACTCAAAAATCATGGTCCTTCTGATCTTAGGGAAGTGTGTGTGGAACTATCTTCATACATGTTATGGCTTTGCACTGATGAATCTTATGAAAATTGCAAGAATAAAGTGATTAGAAGCCTTACAGACGGGTCTGCTTTCAGAAAATTCAGAGAGCTTGTATCAGCTCAGGGCGGTGATACTGCATATATTGATAATACAGATATGTTTAAGAAGGCTATGTATTCATACGATATAAAATCTACATATTCTGGTTTTATCCATTCAATGAACACTGCAGCTATAGGTGAAGTCTCTTTGATGCTTGGTGCAGGCCGTGAGAAGAAGGAAGACACTATTGATTATGAAGCGGGTATATATATACATGCTAAAACCGGTGATAAAATAAAAAAAGAACAGGTTCTAGCTACATTATACACCAACAGAAAACACATTATATCCGAAGCTGAGAAAGAGTATCTGAGTGCTTTGACCTTTTCAAAAAAAGCGCCACCTTCGCAAAAACTTATATACCAATTAGTGAAATGATAGTATAATATTGAACATTGGAGTTATATAAGTATGGTAAAAAGCAAGTTTAAAATAAATTTAAGAAACCGACAGCATAGAATTGCAGTAATATCCATAAGCCTGGCTATTATTCTTGTCATTTCTGCAATAATTCTTTTTAACCTGTTCAATAAGTCATACAATGATTATGAAGGGAACTCTCCTTCTAACATCGTAAATAACGGTCTTGTAGCATATGAAGACGGCAGTCTTTACTATACCAAATTCGATGCAGGTTTTAAAATATTCAGGCTAGACATAAAAAGCGGAAATGAAAAAGCCATATACACTGCAAATGCAAAATACTTGAATGTTCTGTCTGGACATATTTACTACATTGATGGAAGTAATGGAAACATTAAAAAGATAACAATTTCAGGGGCTGATGAGATTTTACTGAAAGACAGCATATGCTCTCATCTTTATGTTACAAAGGACTGGATTTACTATATTGATAATAAAGAGAATAATTCTATTCATAGAATGAGTATGTATAACTTTTCTGTAGAAAAACTGGCAGATGTAAATGCTGCATCTATTTTAGTTAATGACGGATACATATACTTTATAAACTATATGGATAATAACGGCATATACCGCCTGAATATTACCACAAAGGAAGTATCTGCTGTTCTTAAGCAGCACACAATCTTCTACACTATAAAGAATGACAGGATTTATTACACTAACACAAACAATGAATCATATATATACAGCATGAATCTTGATGGTTCAGAAAACAAGAGATTAGAGGGTGTTAAGGGTTGGTTTCTTTCAAATTCATCGGCTGATTCAGATTTTCTTTACTTCAAATCAGTTACCGGTTCTCTTAAAAAGGTCCATCTTACTACATTAAACCAGATGAACATATCAAATGACGACTGCGCTTATATAAACATAATAAAAGACTATATTGTTTATCTGAATCAGGATGACAATCTGTATTATCTTCTAGATACACTGTCCGGAAAAAGTCGCATTCTAAGATAATCCTTCAAATATGCTGACTTATTTAGAATAATGTATTATTATATTAGCATGAAGAAATCAGTAAAGAATATAGCCATATGGCTGCTCATAATTACTTTATGCTTTTCCTTTTTATCTGCCGGAGCACAGGTAGAATCTTTTGACACCAGATATTACTGGTTATATTCCTCTGCTATACCTTCTGCCTGGAAGCTTCTTGCTGATATGCAAACAGCACCGGTTACTGTTGCGGTAATAGACACGGGAATTGAATTAGATAATCCTCATCTACAGGACAGAATAGATTTTCGAGGACGCAATTTTGTCCCTTCTTCTCCTTCCAGCAATATTAATGATAAAGAAGGACATGGAACTGCGGTTGCTGGTATTATTGCTGCTGTTCCTACACAAGAGACTAATTATTACGGAGTTTGTGGAAATGTTGATGTAAAAATAATGCCTTTAAAAGTATATAGCGATCTAACTGGCGCATTACAGATACAATACATAATAGATGCTATTTATTATGCAATTGAAATGAATGTTGATGTCATTAATATAAGTATTGATATACCTCATTACGACGAGGGCCTGCAGATAGCCTGCTTAGCTGCGTATGACAAATCAATACCCATAATAGCCTCTGCAGGCAATAAAGGCAATGAATACTACTCATATCCATCCTCATGCTACGGTGTCATATCCGTATCAGCTCTTTCTCTATACAATAATGATTACTTTTTATCCTCTCCTTTTTCTTCATATAACGACCGGATAGACTTAAGTGCCCATGGAGAAGATATTTTTACAATAGGATTGAATGGTACATATAAATTTTTAAGCGGCTCTTCTTTTTCGTGTGCAATAGTAACAGGCGCTGTGGCAGTGCTCAAAGCAGTGAACAAAGATCTGACACCTTTGGAAATAGAAACCATTCTGTGTTCAAGCGCAGACAGGCTTACTGATGAGGGAAGAAATAATTATTATGGATATGGTAAGCTTAATCTGTTCTCTGCATTGATGCTGGATATTGATTCATTGATATTCCAGTCAGAAACTCATGAACCTGCAGAAGATGTTCCTCCTTTTTCATTTACTTATATGAACTATAAAGATACATTATCATGCGGTCTTTCTTATGGCTTATGGCTTGATAAAGATAATAAAGTCATGAGTACTGGAGATTCATCCTTTGGAAAAACCGATGTTGCTCTGTGGTCGGACATTATATCTGTTGCTACAGGAGATTCATTTTCTTTAGGATTAAAGGCCGAAGGTACATTGCAATATACCGGCTTCTCCGGTTCTTATGCTCTGAATGTAGCTCATTGGGCATCACTAAAACAGGTTTCAGCTGGAGCTTTCCATACTGTAGGAGTAACAACCGCAGGTACTGTTCTTGCAACAGGAAGCAATAGCGCTGGACAATGCAATACTGGAATTATAGCAGGAGTATCCAAAGTTGAATGTGGCTCAATGCACACTGTTTGCTTAAGGTCTAATGGGACGGTAAGAAGTGTTGGTGCAAACTCTTTTGGTGAATGCAATACTTCAGGTTGGAGCGATATAGTTTCAATTGCTGCGGGAAACGGTTTCACGCTGGGATTGAAATCTGATGGCACAGTAGTTGCGACTGGTAATAACTGCTTCAAACAAATAGATATCACATCATGGAATAATATTATAGAAGTCTTTGCAGGGTACAATTACTCTATAGGTCTAAAGGCAGACGGTACACTTGTATATACAGGTTTAGCAACAAAAATGTCTTCAGTAATCCATGAACTTAGTAATATTAAAACTCTTTCCTGCAACAGAGACATGATGATTCTTAAAACAAACGAAGATGAAATCATTATAATTGGAAATACTAACGCTCAGGAAAGGACGACAAATAAGACTTATGTCTTTAGATTTGACGATATTTCACAAGATTACTGGGCTGCACCATATATACATATCGTATCCAGGCTTGGTATTATCAATGGGGTGTATAGCGGGATTGGATACATATATATCCCTTATGTGCATATGACAAGACAGGAGTTTTTTAAAATTATCTTAGAGACAATGGGTATTCCGACAAACATAGAAGTGGATCTTGAAGTTTTCGAAGATTATCAGGATGTTGCTTCATGGAGCCTTCCATATATTAAAACCGCATACTATTACGGATACCTAACTGGAAATATCGACAGTGAAGGAAAACTATATATAAAACCTGCCGACCCTATTTCAAGAGCAGAAGCAGCTGTCATAATGAGCCGTGCTTTCGGTTTATCACAAAGCCCTGATATGGAATATGTTGATAGTGATACAGTTCCTTTCTGGGCATATGATGCAATATCTTACTTTTCGCACATGAAGGTGCTTAACGGTTATCCTGACAACACGATTGCACCAAATGAAAATTTATACCGTTCAGAAGCAGCAGCAATTATTTGCAGGCTTTACAGTTATGTGCTAAACAATTATACTTTTAACTATGCCGATTAGGTTGATTAAGCATACAATGTGATGGAAGACGAGGTGTAATATTGAAAAAGAATATACTTTTAACTATATCAGTAATGTTTATTGCAATTATTCTGTCTTCATGTGCTCCAATAGCAACACCATCTTTGGAACCTGCACATTCCGCCATCGAGTCAGCTTCTCCTTTGGAAACTGAAACTGTAACATCTACTACTGAACCATCTCAATCAAGTGAACCCTCACCAGTTAATGAACCTGCAAAAATCGCTACAATGAAGCTGACAGCTATCGGTGACGTAATGAGTCACTACACGCAGATTCTGGATGCCTACAATGCAGAAACTGGTGAATATGACTATTCCAACTCATTAAGCCGTGTAAAGAATTTTACTAAAACTAATGATCTTCTTATAGCTAATCTTGAAACTTCAATGGCTGAAGGTGAATATACTGGATACCCTGTTTTCAATACGCCTCCTGCTCTGGCGAAAAACCTTAAGGATATCGGAGTAGACATTGTCAGCACTGCTAACAATCACTGTCTGGATAAAGGATTCAAAGGACTTGTTTCCACTATAGAGCACGTAAAGGCTGCAGGGTTGGAACAAGTCGGTACATATGCTACACAGGAAGAACGTGATGCTTCTAATGGAGTCCTTGTAAAAGAAGTTAATGGTATAAGCATGGCAATCGTAAATTACTCATATGGAACTAATGTAATAAGGATACCAGCTGGAAAGGAATTCAGTGTCAATCTTCTTTATGAAGATTATCTAGGTCCTTATTCAGTTTTGAATAAAGAACAGATATCCTCTGACCTGGGATATGCAAGGTCGCTGAATACTGACCTGATAATAGCATTAATACACTGGGGAACTGAGTATGTAACATCAGAAAATGAAAAACAGAGAGAAGCTGCACAGTTCCTTTTTGAAAACGGTGTGGATATATTGATTGGGAATCACGCTCATGTCATACAGCCTATGGGTATGCAGACAATACAGACCTTAGAAGGTGAAGAAAAAGAGGTTTTTGTATGTTATGCATTGGGCAATTTCATGTCGAACATAACGAGGACTCACTATACGCTGACTTCAGTAATCTTAAATCTGTATATCGAAAAGGATCTTGAAACTAATATAACCACAATTAAGGGATATGATTATGTTCCTTTATACATGCTTACCCCAGAATGGGGAGGCTCAAGATTTTATGTACTTCCAACACATGATGCTTTAAATGAATATGAATTTGGCTCAAGTTCGATTATAAATGAAAAAATCTTCCAGGATTTACAGGCATCCTTGAAGATTTGTCATGATATTCTTGGCCGCGATTATGATTACTACTATATAAAAAGAACAGATTAACCTACTGCTTATCTTTAAGCCTTGATCTCATACGTATTACAGGATCCAGTATCTTTTTCCTTATACGCATGCTGACAGGAGTAATTTCCAACAGCTCATCATCTTTAATATATTCCATTGCCTGCTCAAGGCTCATCTTTTTCGGAGGGGATAATCTGAGAGCTTCATCACTTCCAGATGCCCTCATATTTGTAACATGCTTCTTTTTGCATATATTTACTGTGATGTCTTCATCTTTAGGCGTCTCTCCGACAACCATCCCGGCATACACTTCCTCTCCGGGATTTATAAACAGAACTCCTCTCTCCTGTGCATTATAAAGCCCGTAAGTAACTGCAGTACCTGTTTCAAAAGCTATTAAAGAACCATTGCTCCTGTACTCTATTTCACCTTTATAAGGAGCATATCCTTCATAAAGGGTATTCATTATGCCTTCCCCTGCAGTATCTGTTAGAAATTCGTTTCTATACCCGAACAATCCACGTGCCGGAACTAAAAACTCCATTTTCATTCTTATACCAGAGAGATTCATGCAAATCATCTCTCCTTTTCTTCTTCCCATTTTTTCGCATACTGAACCTACGCAGTCAGAAGGTACATCGATATATACATGCTCTATGGGCTCCTGTCTTACTCCCTCTATTACTCTGTATAATACTCTGGGGGTGCTTAATTGAAATTCGTATCCTTCTCTTTTCATTGTCTCAACCAGAATAGAAAGGTGCATCTCACCTCGTCCCATAACAATAAAAGCCTCTGCTAATTCCGTTTCCTTTACCTTTAATGAAACATCCTTCAGTGTTTCTCTAAATAATCGTTCTCTCAAATGTCTTGATGTTACAAATTTTCCTTCTCTTCCTGCAAAAGGACTGTCATTAACTGAGAACGTCATTTCTATTGTAGGTAAGGAAATTTTTGCAAATTCTATTGCTTCAATAAATTCAGAATCACATATTGTGTCTCCAATTGATATATCCGGTATTCCGGAAAAGGAAATTATATCTCCTACATATGCGTCTTCAATGGGCTCTCTTTTTACTCCTTCAAATCCATACATATTTGTAACTTTTGCTTTGTATGGCTCCTTTGGATTATGAAAGTTAACTACAGCTACATCGCTATTAGCTTTAATACGGCCTCTCTCTATTCTGCCAATCGCTATTCTCCCGACATAGTCATTATAGTCAATAGATGAAATCAATACCTGTAAAGGTTTGTCATCATCTCCTTTTGGAGGATTTATATGCTTAAGTATCGTATCGAACAAAGGAGATAAATCTGTTCCTTTTAATCCTGAATTAAGTGAAGCTATTCCTTCTTTTGCAGAACAGAAAACATATGGGCTATCCAGCTGCGTATCATTAGCCTGCAATTCCATAAGAAGCTCCAGAACATCATTTTCTGTTTTCTCAATATCTGCACCTTCCCTGTCTACTTTGTTTACTACAATAATAACTTTATGATTAAGTTCCAGAGCTTTCGAAAGAACGAACCTCGTCTGCGGCATTGGTCCTTCAAATGCATCAACTAATAAAAGCACCCCGTCGACCATCTTAAGCACTCGCTCTACCTCTCCGGAAAAGTCTGCATGACCAGGTGTATCGATTATATTAATCTTTGTATTTTTATATCTCACTGATGCATTTTTAGCAAGAATAGTTATACCCTTTTCTCTTTCAAGATCATTAGAATCCATTATTCTTTCTGCCACAATCTGGTTCTTCCTGAATACACCAGACTGCTTAAGCATGGCATCAACCAATGTGGTTTTGCCGTGGTCTACATGTGCTATTATCGCTATATTTCTTAAGTCTTCCCTTATCATTTGCTTACCTCAAAAGTTTTCAATTCATTATACACCTATATATTAAAAAGAAAAGTATATTTTATGCCATATGGGCTTGAAAGTGGTACAATATTAATATTATTTGAATTAAGGAGATCGCCCATGAAGAAATTTGCATTTATAGGTGGTGGCAGCTTCGGGTTTACACGTAACCTGGTTAAGGACCTTCTTACTTTCCCTGCGTTTCGTGATGCTCATATCGTTCTTATGGATATAGATCCGGAAAGACTGGATTATATTCATCAGGCTGTCAAAAAGATTATTAAAGCAGGAAAATATCCGGCTAAAGTTACTGCAACAACAGACAGGGTCAAAGCCCTCAAAGGAGCCGATGGCGTATTATGTACTATACTTGCCGGTGATGTTGATGTATGGAAACATGACATACTTATTCCTAAAAAATATGGAGTAGACATTAATGTTGGTGATACAAGAGGCCCAGCTGGCATTTTCCGTGCACTTAGAACAATACCAGTAATGCTGGATATTTGCAGAGACATCGAAAAACACTGTCCGAAGGCGGTATTCTTAAATTACACAAACCCAATGGCCATGTTATGCAGGGCTATGCAGAAAAAATTCCCTAATCTTATGATAACCGGATTATGTCACAGTGTTCAAGGTACAGCTGAAATGCTTGCAAACTGGATAGGCGCTCCCATTGATGAAGTAACCTACAAGTGCGCGGGAGTTAATCATCAGGCTTTCTATCTTGAATACAAATGGAATGGAAACGATGCTTATCCTCTGATAAAACAAGCGCTTAAGAATCCGGAAATTTACAAAAAGGAACTGGTCAGAAATAATATGTACGAGCATCTGGATTATTATGTAACCGAATCCTCAGGCCACAACAGTGAATATGTTGCATGGTACAGGAAAAATCCAGAAGCACTGGCAAAATACTGTATGGACGGCACAAACTGGAATCCTGGCCATTATGCTTATATTCTTGATACTTATCTGCAGCGAAAAGATAACTGGCGTGATTCTATTAAGGAATGGCTGGCAAAAGAAGACATTAATCTGGAACGCGGGCATGAGTACGCTACATATATTTTTAATGCAGTATTTGGAGACAATACCCTGTTTAAATTTAATGGAAATGTCATGAATTACGGTATTATAGATAACCTGCCATATGACTGCTGTGTTGAAGTTCCTGTTCTTGCATCAAAAAATTCTCTGGAGCCAATACATATAGGAAAACTGCCTGATCAGCTTGCAACCCTTATAAACACGACAGCCCGCTGTGAAGTAATGGCTGTTGATGCAGCGCTTGAGGGAGATGCAAGAAAGGTATTCCATGCAGTCGCATTTGATCCTCTTACAGCTGCAGTACTGACACTCGACCAGATTAAGGAAATGGTTGATGAGATGATGGAGATAAATAAGGATTACCTTCCTCAGTTCTAT
The DNA here is from genome assembly GCA_012729955.1 of Clostridiaceae bacterium. Classification (GTDB taxonomy): domain Bacteria; phylum Bacillota; class Clostridia; order DUPQ01; family DUPQ01; genus DUPQ01. The sequence goes on along the minus strand of JAAYBX010000006.1, from coordinate 36,138 downwards.
AAGAAATAGGGAAACGGATTTTATCATCACAAATTATATTAAGTTATTAAACAGAAGGGTTATGCGTTAGCATACCCCTTCTGTAATAGTTCTTCTTAATACTTTTCTTAATTATCCTTGTTTTATTGCTCTACAAGAACTGTTCCGTCTTCCTTTACCGTAATAGTCATACCATCTTTAACATAATCTAAAAATTCTTGTCCAAGGCAGTCAACAGTTACAATTCTATTAACAGTCCAGACGTCAGCAAGTATTACTCCCGCTGCGCCTATTGAATCAATACTCTCGCTGAACAGCATAGCTTTTGGAGCCAGTCCCAGAGCAGCTGCGCTTTGAAGGACCATTCCTCCTGTTGTTGAACCTATTGTCCTTGGCAGGCATAATGCTTTTCCTGTAATCTCTTTTTTGAATAAGTCTGCATTATTCTGGTCGCTCCCTACAACTGTTTTTTTCCTTGCTAATATGCTTTTTTGGAATGTCGCTAGAGTATTCATTCCGTTATTTGATACCACAGCACTTGCTTGAACCGAACCTGCTACAACAGTTCTCCCTTTAAATTCTCTTTTCATCTCGAAATATCCCCCCTCACTGCAATACTGGTTATTTCCTCATCCGTGTAGTATCTTGCTGTTGTGTATGTCCTTAGTTTATTGGAGTTTGTTACTACGGCTCTTTTTGCACAGATAGGATTATTCATATACATAAGAGGGCATATAGATGAAATCTTTATGCCATAACCTGTTAACCTGTCATAATACTCTTTGTTCTTTTTGAAGTTTTCTACTACATCAGGAGCAGATGTAAATACTGTTTCTAAAGACACTTTTTTTCTGCCCTGTTTTTCTAATTCTTTTCCTATCCTATCTGTCCATTCTATCAGCTGGTTATATGACAGGTGAGGACATCCAATAAAACATCTGGAAGGTTTTGCATCTGGCTTTTTCCATATAACAGGATAACTCTTTTTGACTTTTTCCAGTTCTGTGTCGTCTATTACATACACTTTTGCCTTTTCCCTAATTAATTCTTCTTTCTGTTCAACAGCCTCTGGAGTAAGGTTCTCCACATGATAAAGGCCAACTGCCCCGTTAGAAGCGGTTGCAGCTCCCATATCTTTTAGATAGTCCTTTGCTTGCTCATTAAGCTCTTTACCTATGAATTTATCAAGCCCTTTAATGTATGGTACTTCACTCATAACCTTCATGCCAATAGCGCTTCCCAGTACCTGAGCTTCAGGTTTCTTGCTTGTCCTAACTTCAATAATCCATGTAGCTAAACGACCTTCGTTCGTCAGAAGATCAAATTCCGGAACTTTACCCAGTATCGCACCGAACATTTCAATTAATGCAGAGTTCCTGTTACATCTTGCTCCTATAACAGAATTAGCATACACGACTGCTGATGATTCCGCCCATGAAAGAATATCTCCTTTTTTAGGTATATTTCCAACTTCTTTCATGTAACAGGTGCAGCTGAAAGCATTCGAATCTTTTAGTCCGGCTTTTCTTAGCTGCTCCTCATAATCCTCCTGCTTCCCATACATTATGCCAAAAACCAGTTTTTCCAAAGGATTACATTTGACATTCTCATAATCTAAAGGCCTTGGATCTACAGTAAATTTATCTATTGTGGTAATTCCTGCGTTGTTTATCTCATCCATTATGTCGAAAACAGCTTTCATTATGGAGATTCCGAAACTAGTTACAAAATGAGCTGGAGCGCTTATCTTTACCATTTTTTTTGCATTAAAAACTTCCCCATACATAACCAGAGATTTCATGACCTTAGCCATTACTTCTCCCTTTGCGCCATTTAGGATAGCTTTTTCTTCATCAGTAAGAAACATTTTATACTCCATTTCCTCCTCCTTATCCTTACACTGTAAGCCCTAACGCATAACCGGCTTTTGTAGCTTCAAATACCTTGCCGCCTTTAAATGAATCGCCAATGTTGTACATTTCACATGCTGGAAGTTCTTTCTGCAAAGCATAATATCCTGCTTCATCGCATCTTCCGCCTGCAGCCTGCACAACCATATCCGCTTCAATAAACTGCTCTTCATACTCTTCTTTTATTTTCTTTGCAAGAGGATTTTCTACATTTGGAGGCAGTATAGGGTTCCATGTCTTGTAAGGATCTGGAACAGTTTTGGAGATATTTCTAGACACCTTTATTCCTCCGATTTCATAACTTACAAGTTTAGTGCAGTTAAGAAGCTTTACTCCTGCTTTTTCCATATAGTGTATCAGGTATGCTCTGTTAGCAGTACATACATGATTCATAAAATATGGTTCCATCTCTATTACTGTCACTTCCTTGCCAAGCTCCTTGTTTAGATAGAATGCGGTTTCACATCCGACAACTCCTCCGCCTATAACAACAATTTTCCTGCTTTTCTCTACGAGTTCAGGTTTCTCCAGCACATCAACTGCCTGTATTTTATTTGCTTTCTCATAACCGGGAAGTTTCAGTTCTACATCCTTTGTCCCTGCGGCATAAATTACAGTATCAAATCCCTGCTTTTTTATTATTTCTGCAGTTGCTTCTGTGTTAAGAAAAACCTTAAGTTTGTATTCTTTTGAGGTTGCATCTATTAACTTTTTAAGATATTCATGATAGTTCTGTATATCGAATTTAATTTTCGGCTTTCCTCCGGCATTAAGCCTTCCACCAATAACTGCCTGTTTCTCATATATAGTTACATCATGCCCTCTTTTTGCTGCAGTTACTGCTGCCATTACTCCTGCCGGTCCTGAACCTATTACAGCTATTTTCTTTTCCTTTTGTGCAGGTTGTGGTTCTTTCGGATACATATGCTCAAATGCCGTTCTCGGATTGACAGCACACTGTGGATGTCCGCCTTCTACAAACTCATTTATACATCCTTCCTGACATCCTATACATGGAATTATTTCATCTGTTTTTCCAGCTCTAGCTTTATTAGGCCAGTACGGATCTGCGAGCAATGGCCTGCCAAGCATAATCATATCAGCTTTGTCCTGCATAAGTACTTCTTCAGCTACATCAGGATATCCCAGTTTACCGACAGCCACCACGGGAACTTTAATACCTGCATTTGAGAGTATGTTATTCTCATTAAAATACTGTTTTACTATTTTTGCTACATCAGCAAAGCATGCTGGAGGCATTCCTTCCGGCGGATGTGGCAGCCACCAGTTATCATAACAGCCTAAATCCACATCAAACATATCCACGCCTTTGGATATCAGATTCTTCATGTAGTCCAGGGTCATTTCAACTGTCCTGCCATTTTTAAATTTTCTGAGTGCATTTATATCCATTTTATCCCCATATGTCTCATTAAGAGCAAGGGAAAGATCTATCCTGTACATAATAGGAAAAGAATTATCTGTTCTTCTTCTTATTTCTTGAATCATATCCAGTCCGAAAGCCTGCCAGTCGGCATATCTTCCAAGTTTTCTTCTGTTAAATGCAGGATTTGTCATCTGTTCAAGCAGATAACCTTCATGGCCATGAAGATACACTCCGTCAAGGCCGAACGCCTTTGCATCAGCAGCGGCTTGTCCGGCATTCTTAATTATCTTTCTGCACGCTGCATCAGTAAGCGGCATACAAGGAACTTCAGACATATACCAGTTTGGATTAAAAGATGCTGATACAGGAAATTTAAACTGGTTTGTCAGGCACTGGGGATTCCCTACTCTTCCTAATCCAGGTGTCAGTTGAACAAATATCCGTGCTCCATATGAATGAACTGCATGTGCTAAATTCCTCCAGCCCATATACACCGTTCTTGAACGGTCTATCCTGGGAAAGTATGTGAGCTTATCCAGTTCTATCAATGAATGATCCACTCCAAAGCTTATCGGAATAAGTCCTGTGGTTATAAGTCCGACTCCTCCTTTTGCCCGTTCCCTGAAATATTCAATCATTTTTTCATTTGGCCGCCCTGTTTCTTCCGCCATATTGATATTACCCATTGGTGCCATAACAAGCCTGTTCTTTATTGTAAGCTTGTTAATTTTTATGGGTGAAAATAACAGCGGATAGGGAGCATGCCTGTTCGTCATCTTTGCAGCGCTAAATCCGCTGTCCTCGCTAAACCACGACCCGTAGCTATCGACGAGTTTTTGGATCTTGTCGTCTGTCTTCATGAAACTTACCTCCGTTTGCTTTTCTATATATTCAGTTATAGCTTTGTATAACTACTTAACCTGATTATCCTGAGCAAAAAGCTGTGTCATGCATTCTTTAACTTCTTTATCATCTGTTATATCTGTCCCTTCAGGGATATATGTCGGAATCATTTTAGCTATGAGAAGTTTCATACAGGTTACTTCGTCTTCAGTCATTTTCTTAAGCTGTTTTAAATTTTCAAAAAATATTTTTTCGTCAAACTTTATCGGATGACCTATGTATATCAAGTCGTTTTGTGTTTTTTCTATTCCTTCTTCGTCCATAAGAAGCTCTTCATATAACTTCTCTCCTGGCCTTAATCCGGTTACTTCTATTTTTATATCTACATCAGGAGTACGACCGGATAACTTTATCATATTTTTGGCCAGGTCATATATCTTTACTGGTTCCCCCATGTCAAGTATGAATATTTCCCCGCCTTTCGCATAGTATCCAGCCTGTAGGACGAGAGATACTGCTTCAGGTATGGTCATGAAATATCTTGTGATTTCCTTATGTGTGACTGTCACAGGTCCGCCTTCTTCAATCTGTTTCTTAAAAATGGGAATAACCGAACCGTTAGAACCTAAGACATTACCGAATCTGACTGCCACAAAATCTGTTTTTGATTTTTTATCATATGCCTGAATAATCATTTCGCATATTCTTTTGGTTGCTCCCATGATATTAGTAGGCCTTACTGCTTTATCTGTGGATATCATTATAAACTTATCAACAGAGCTTTCATCCGCTGCTTTAACCAATGTAAGTGTTCCGAAGACATTATTCTTTACAGCTTCGTTAGGGCTTGCCTCCATTAAAGGAACATGTTTATGTGCTGCTGCATGGAATATTATTGAAGGAGTATATTTACTCATTATGCTTTTTATTCTTTTTTCATCTCTGATGCTTGCGATGAGAACTTCAATATCCATTTTGGGATATTTTCTGGTAATTTCAAGTTGTATATCATATATGCTGTTCTCATAAATATCCAGCATTACAAGCTTGGCAGGATTATGGCTTGCTATCTGTCTGCAGAGCTCGCTTCCTATGGAACCGCCCGCTCCTGTAATCAGTATTACCTTTCCGCTTACATAATCGAGTATTTCTTGAACATTTATATCAATAGCATCTCTTCCTAATAAATCTTCTATCTGTACTTCCCGAAGATCAGACAATTTTACTTCATTATTAATAATCTGATACATACCAGGAATCGTACGAAGCGTGCATTGTGTTTCCTTACATATATCTAATATTTTCTTTCTTTCCTGTGAAGAAACAGATGGTATAGCGATTATTATCTCATCTACTTTTAGCTTCTTTGCTGAGGCAAGTATCTGATCACGGCCTCCGATTATTTTAACGCCTTGAATGTACAGTCCATGAACATTTCTATTATCATCAATTACACAAACTACTTTAGATTTCAGATTACCGCTGGATTTAATCTCCCTGATAATCATATTGCCGGCATCACCTGCACCTATGACCATTACTCTCTTTATGCCTTTCCCTCTTATGCTTTCATTAATGACATATCTTAGGAACCTGTAACTGAATCTGGTCACGAAAACCATTATTATAAGTAAAATACCTCCGAAGAAAACTGTGCTGCGCGGTTGGCTTATTCCAATCAAAGATGTTACCAAAAATTTAAATCCATATGATATAGCACATGCGATTATTATATTAAACAGTTCCTTTATCGAAGCATATTTCCACAATCCTCTATATAAGCCGAATATTGCGAAAATTATGAGGGTAAAAATCGTGTCCGCCCACAAGTACTGCTGAGCATACTCAATATATTGAACTTCTATTTTTGAAAAACTCAGTTCATACCTGAAAAACAGAGCCAGAAATGTAGCTGCATTTATCGCTACTGTATCAATAATTACGAGCAATATTTTCTTTATTAATAAACTATTGTCTTTTACTGTTTTTACCACAGATTTATCTCCCCCGAATGCCTTAAATCAGGCATTTTCTTCTTTTTTCCTTAACACTGATGCAAGCATACCGAATATTATCCAGCCATATGGTGATACGATAGGAACCCCTATATTAAAGAATGCCTGCGCACAGAAGCATATGCTTGCTGTCACCAGAGCTATAACCAAAGGCTGGTCGAATTTTTTAAAAGACCGTATCAGCAGAGAAAACTGGAAAGTAAGATAGGAAATCAGACCGAGTATTCCTGTCGTAACCAGCACCTGGAGATAGTCATTATGCGCTTTGTCGAAATATGTATTGTATTTTGCCATACTGTATATATGCTCTTTTCTCATCCATAAATCAAAAACGGTATCCGGACCATGACCTATAATCGGTTTTTCCTTAAAAAACCCATATACAACTCTCCATGAATAGATTCTGTTAGAACCGAATTCGTCCTGCAGATTACCTTTTAATATCTGACCGAACTGGTAAAGTACAAGTTTTACTGATGAATCAGAAGGTTCTGCCATCACAAGTATTTTCTTTATGACAATATATGCAGCTATAGCAGCAACAAGATAGTAAGCGGCAGGCCATATAAATTTCTTTTCAATTTTTATAAACTTACCTGCAAAATATATAACAGCTGAAATACCAAGAGCGACTATTACCCCTAAGAAAATTATATCACTAAATGGTTTTTCAAAAAATATGAAGTTCCTTGTGCCAATTCTGGAAACCTGGTCTTCAAGGTATACCAAAAACAGAAAAAGCGAAATCATTTGGAACATTCTTGCTGCCGACAATCTGTCCTTAGCAATAAACGGGAACATAAAGACTAATGCCGCAGCCATTCCGACATATCCGCTGTCTACACCAATCAGTATAGAAAAATAGAAACAGATTCCTGCTGCTGCCAGATATAGCAGCCTGAAAAATTTCTCTTTTGACTGGCAATACAAAACAGTGAATATCATTATGGGTGTAACAAGATATGTTGAAACAACATCGATATTACCCAATGTAGTCAGGAAACTCTTTCCCTGCGTTAATATATTGTATGTTAGTCTTCCGACATAATAACCATTAATCTGAAGAATCCCCAATAAAGCAACCGGTATGCTTGCTAGTGCGAATATCTTCAGTTCCAGCTTATGCACATATGTCCTGGATATCATAAAGAATATGGAAACATACATCATCTGCATGAAGAATCCTTCATTTCTTGCTTCAACACCCATAAACGCAGTATGCCTGTATTCAGAAAGTATTGCAGATATAAAGGCAATAAGCATGTACGAAATAAGAGCTATATCTGTAACTGAGAGATTCTTAAGAGTTTGTTTGAAATATACTGCATCTGCCTTTTTTACACGTATCTTTTCGAATAAGCCAAAACACATTAAAACTAACCATATTCCAAACATTGCTATTAATGTATATAGTTTTGTTTCTGTCATATCCCCATACACATTACCGCTTACTATCAGCGCGAAGCTGGATAAGAACACATAGAGGAATGCTGTTGTGACAATTTCAAAATATGATAACTTTTTCTTATCCTGCTCCAGATAGAAAAAATCCTTTATAAGATTTTTCTTTGACTTCGGTTCTTCAACGTTTTTCTTCGTTTTCTTATTGCTCATATATACTTCCCTTATTTATTAACACTTGAATTATATATTAACCCTTTACATTTTTCAATCATATATGATGCCAACATGCTTAAACCCTTTTCCACTTTTCAAGGTGTCCTGTTTTCGGACCAGGCTCGATACATTATATATATGGTTAAGATAAAACTTCAGTTTTACTGGCTTTACTCAATTAATAGTGATATAATTTTTCTGCTGATATAAAACATTATGTATTTTCTTCTGGGAGGAGATATGGACTTATCCACGCTTATAAAATATTCACGAAAGAACATCAAATTAATTATTGTTGTTGTTTTATGTTGCGCAGTTTTAGCAGGAGCTGTTAAAATCCTTACTGATTATACAAAATACAATGAAGAAAAGACGAATATTGAGGCTTTACAGTCAGAGATAGATTCTCTGAATTCGCAAAAGAATAATTTTTTAACAGAAAAGTCTGATTTTGATGGTGACAAAAAGTATATTTACATAAAAGGTATCGATTCTGCTTCTCTACAGAAATACACAGCTGTATATTATATAGAAAAAAATGTGGCTTTATATAATACTGTAATAAATGATATAAACCTTCTTGCGGATATACATGAAGAGAATAATTTATCCCTTCCTCTTGATATAGTTGACATTTTTATTGATTTCACTGCAAGCACAGAATACCGGACTTTAACATTACATGTATATGGGCAAGATAAAGATAATCTGAGTGTATTAAAGAGTATAGCAGAAAAATGCTTTGAGAGAGCAAAGAACACCGTAAGTTCCACTTTAGGTTCCAGCATTATAATGCTAATATCCGAAAGAGAATCTCTGTCTGCAAATACCTCTTTAACCAATATGCAGAAAGCATATAACACGGAATATGCAGCCCTGGAAAAATCTATTAGTGAAATTGATAAACAGATAACGGAGAAGCAATCTCTAATAGACAAAGTCACATATGAGCCTTTTAACAAAGAAGCTATTCAGTATTCGGTACTTGGGCTTATATTAGGAGTATTTCTTGCATATGTGCTCATTCTTGGAAGATTTTATCTAAGCCGTAAACTGATAGGTATTGAGCAGCTGCCTAAACTGAATCTTTTTTCGAGCGGAACTGATATTAATAGGATTTCCCAAGAAGCATTAGTGCCTGTCATATATGCATGTGGAAAAACAATAGGCCCCATTGGAATAACTAGCTCCGAAAATCTTGAATCTTTAAACACAGTCAGTAAATACCTTAAGGAAAATACAGATTATGACTTAAGGCAGTTAAGTAATATTTTTGATTCTGCTGATATTGCAAAATCCCTTCTTGATTGTAAAGGTATTATACTTGTGGAAAAATACAAGTTGTCGCAGATCAGAAAAATAGAAAAGCTTTTAGAAATATGTAAAAACAATAATATCGCTGTATATGGCGCTATTGTTGTCGAATAGGTTTATGCCTTACACATATTAATGATTTGCTTTTTCTTGACAAGTAAAATATGATACCTTATTATTGTGATAATGTATCAATAAGTAATATATAAAAAGAGAGGTTTTTATGGAGGAGCTTGATATACGGCAAATATTCTCTTATCTGAGACGGCATTTCTGGCTGATAGTCTGCATCGTGCTGGTTGCAGCAAGTCTATCTGTGACAATAACATATTTTTTCATCACGCCTCAGTATGAAGCATCAGCAACATTATATGTTTTTAATGATTCAAACAGAACAGACACATCGATTTCCACAACAGATATTACGACATCTCAAAAGCTTATCGCTACTTATTCAGTTATAATGCAAAGCGATAATGTCATTAGCAAAGTAATTGAAACAACAGATTTGGATTATACGCCTATACAAATCCGAAAGATGTTTTCAGGGACTTCAGTTAATAACACTGAGGTTATGAGGATTACCATTACAAGTGAAGATCCTGTAGATGCTATGATTATTGCAAATGCATTCATAGATGTAGCACCTGATGAAATACTGAGAGTTATAAAAGCAGGTGCTGTAGAAATATTAGACAGGGCTGTTGTACCATCGAATCCTTCCTCTCCGAGCATGATTAAAAATGTCGCTATTGGTACTGTTCTGGGATTTATCGCCGCAGTCGCATTTGTTATACTATATGAGTTATTTAATACTAAAGTAAGATCTGAAGAGAACCTGTTGAGAATTGTCAAAGCACCAATTATCGGGTACATTCCAGATCTTCAACTATATCAGCATGATGAAAAGGAGGGAAAATCATATGACAGACCTGCAAAAGCGTGAGTATCTTCTTTTTGATAACAGTTCGTTTCCTGTGGCAGAAGCGATTAAAGCTGCCAGAACTAACTTGATGTTTACGACCGCGAAGGACAAATGCCCAGTTATTTCATTTACTAGTTCCCATATGGGCGAAGGAAAATCCACTGTTTGTGCGAATATGGCTCTGGCTTTTGCTGAAGCAGGATTTAAGACATTGATTATTGATGCTGATATGCGTAAACCTACAATAAATAAATATTTCAAAATTAAATCCTCTCCAGGCCTTAGTGATATTCTTGGTGGTCTTGTAAAGGAAAATTTCATTTATCCTACAAAATACAAGAATCTCCATGTGCTGCCCAGCGGTACTATTCCTCCAAATCCATCAGAACTTCTGACTTCCGAGAGAATGACTTTACTTCTAAACGAATTACGTGAAACCTTGGATTATATCTTTATTGATACACCTCCAGTACTGATTGTCACAGACGCTATCGCCATATCAAACAAGGTAACAGGCACAGTTCTAGCAGTCAGACAGAATTTCTCCCGTACAAATCTAATAAAGGATGCAGTCGATGCTCTGAACAACGTAAACGGTAAACTGTTAGGGTTCATATTCAACGATTATGATATAGAAACTATGTCATATAACAAACCATACAGATACGGGAAAAACGGGTATAAATATGCGAAGTATGAAAGATACGGAGGATATGATAAAAAACCAGTCAAACAGACATCACCTGTAAATCTTGACAATGATTGATATACACTGCCACATATTACCAAGAGCAGATCATGGATCTTCCAGTTTGGAAGATTCTTTGAAACAACTAAAAACAGCAAAAAAATTTGGAGTGTCCTCTATAGTCTGCACTCCTCATTTTTATCCCTTCAATGACAGCATAGACCGATTCATTTCAAGAAGGGATAAAGCTTATTACGAATTATCTGATGTAAATGACACTGGCGTAAAACTTTATAGGGGAGCAGAAGTACGGCTTACAACAGGACTAAGCAGACATAGAAAAATCCGTAAGCTTGCAATAGAAAATACTAATTACATACTCATTGAAATGCCTTCTTCTGTTTGGAGTAATATGCTGTTAAATGAGATCGTAAATCTGCAGTCTTTAGGCCTTAATGTGATAATCGCTCATTTGGAAAGATACAATCCAAGACAGGTGCAAAAACTTATGGCTCTCGACGTTCTCGCTCAGGTTAATGCATATTCTCTTTTCGCTCCTGTTCTTGGATGGAGGATTCGTAAATATATAAGAGAATCAATGGTAACTTTCATAGCGAGTGATACTCATATATATAATTACCTGATTACTTACAGAGCTTTAAAAAAGAGCCATTTTATTCTTGGCTCTAACTTTAACAGGTTTATGGATAATGCAGGAAAACTATTAATATAACTAAATCCCTATTTTAAAGGAACCAGCTTCCCTCCATCTGGCAGATTAATTGTCGACTTTTCCATCCATGAATTAGTTACACATTTTGTGTCGTAGAAAATTGTAAATCCATTTGATTTTATTCCGCTTAAATCTCTGTCTTTTAAGATTATACCTCTGACATAACTGTCTGATGTAACTTCCCATATGCTGTTTTCTTCTATCTGGACTGTAACTGTTTTTGCTTTGTTATCCCTGTTAATATATCCTTTAAAAGTTGATCCGTCTTTTATAAGTATATTTAGGGAGGAACTGTCATCAGCAATTATACTGCCTTCAACATTGGATTTACATAAGGTAACTGTTACATCTGAATTCTTTAATGATATGACATTATATTCATTCTGGCTTATTGTTGTATCTTCAAGCTTAATGGAAGCTTTTGTATCTATCATGGATACTAATGCGCCATTATCAGCAGTCAGTTTTGTTTTCTTAAGATTAAGCGAGACATGAATAAGATTTTCATTCGAATTGTCTAAAAGCATTATCCCATGAAGGGTATAGAACCTTGAATCATCTAAAGTAACTGCTGCTCCTTCATAAAATTTCAAGCTTTCTACTGTCATCTCACTTGAACTTATACTCACTAACGAATCTGACTCCACGCCAGCGCCTTTTGCATTCACATTCGAATTGTTTAATACCAAAGATGCTCTTGAAGTAACTTGAATTGCTGCTCCGGTATCCCCTAAGTTAGCAACATTCAGACTGGAACCTGTAAATACGGCATTATCTGTAACACTTATGACATAATCGCCATATGATGCGATATTAGTAGATATTACATTTACAACTGTATCCTTTTCAGCTGCCCTTACAGCAAGTGTTTTGGATATTATTTCTGAATTAAGAATAGAAGCAGTTGAAGCGCCTTTAATATTGACAGCTTCATTGAAGTCAGCATTGTAAATCTGTCCTTTGGAAATTTCCAATATGGCTTTTTTGGATAAATCAATTTTATTGTATTTTTTGTTCTTTAATGCAACTGTTTCACCTTTTTGCTCATATGAAGTCAAAGATTTATACAGCCTTGAAGCACGGTACTCTTCTTCTGTGCATGAAACAAGTACTGCTGACATTAATAATATTATGATAATTAGTTTTATAGCCCCGGTTTTCCTCATGTCTACGAGTTTTATTCTAAATGTAAATTAACCAATAATCAACCTTTTTATTGATTTTCCATTTGTTTTTGCCTATACTTCAAAGTATTGGAGACGCTATGGATATTTTAGGTATAAGAATTGACGATATTGATATGGATAATGCATTATCAAAAGCATATGCGGCTTTATGTGATAACAAATCTTTTAAGTATATTTTTACTCCCAATGCAGAAATTTGTATGGCTGCTATTAAGAACAATAACCTTATGGAAGCATTAAACTCCTCTTTTATGAATATTCCTGATGGTGAAGGAGTTGTTCTTGCTTCTAAAATATTAAAGGCTCCTTTAAAAGAAAAGGTACCTGGATGCGTGTTTGTACAAAATCTTTTAGGTATAGGTAAAAACTTTTCTGTTTATCTTCTTGGTGCATCTTATGATTCTGTCAGCACTGCAGCTCAAAATATTCTATCTCATTATCCTAATATATCCATATCTGGTTTTCACGATGGTTTTTTTAGCGAAAATCAGGAAAAAGAAATAATTGATGATATTAATATAAAAAAACCTGATCTTATTATTATAGGTTTAGGTGCTCCGAAGCAGGAGCTTTTCATATACAGACACAGTAAGGACATACGCTCTGGTCTCGCTATCGGAGCAGGCGGAACTATTGATATTATTTCAGGATTTGCGAAAAGAGCACCGGAATTTTTCTGCAAATATAAGCTTGAATGGTTCTACAGGCTTATTAAGCAGCCTAAAAGGTTTCGAAGAATGCTTAACATCCCTTTATTCCTTTTAAAGTGCAAACAGCATATGTTGTTCAAAAAAAAGAAAGACTAGGTCTTTCTGTTTTTATGAGGAATGAATTATGAAATTTATTGTATCTTCATAATAAAGTACACATGTGAATATTCTGTGAATAATTGATTAAATCTTTGTGAATACTATAAAGGTTTCTTTTTTGGCATACCGTCTGATCTGGGGTATTTATCAAGAGTATTTCTTTTCTTTCTAAAAAATATGTTGCATCTTTTTATATCGGAAAAAGGAATAGTCTGCATATCTGATTTACTTACCTCTACAGAAAGCTGTTTCATGGCATTTTTTGCTGATTCCAGTTCGGAGTTATCGGTTTTCATGGCAATAAAATAACCATCTTTTTTTATAAAAGGAACACAGTATTCCAATAGAACATTTAATGGTGCAACAGCCCTTGCTGTTGCGATATCAAATCTTTCTCTGTATATATCCTCTCTTCCTGCAATCTCCGCCCGGTCCTGACATATAAATATCTGATCTAAATCCAGTGATTTTATTACATGCTCTAAAAAAGAAACTTTTTTGCCATTTGCTTCAAGCAAAACTATTTTATGAATATATCCTGCAATCTTTAAAGGTATACCTGGAAAACCTGCGCCAGTTCCTACATCAATTAGTGATCTAGTCCCTTCTGTTCCTTTAAAAAGCATAAGGCTGTCCCCAAAATGCTTTATGTAAATATCCTTTAAATCCGTTATTCCTGTAAGATTAAACTTCTTATTCCATTCAATAAGAAGAGTCGCATATGTATTGAATTTTTCGTATTGCTCCTCATCATATTTTATTTCCAGCTCATCATAAATGCCTTTAAGCAGTTCCTTCATTCCTCTATCTCCTTTTTCTTTCGCTTCTGCTGTTCGATATAAACATAAAGCACCTGTATATCTGCTGGAGATACTCCTGATATTCTTCCTGCCATGCCTAATGAAATTGGTTTTATGTTATCAAGTTTCTGTTTAGCTTCATTTCTCAGTCCTGTAATTTTCTTGAAGTCTATATATCCGGGAAGCAGAATCTTCTCCATCTTTTTAAACTGCTCTACCTGCTTGAGCTGTTTTTCTATATATCCTTCATATTTTATCTTTATCTCCGCTTCCTCTTTCTCCTCTATTGCTATATCAGGAATCTGGTCATCAATTTCGTACAGGTCTTTGTAACTGATGCCTTCTCGCTTCAGAATAGCTGCTTCAGTGATTCCGGAATTAATCGTCTGCTGGTTCCTTTTTTCAAAAAACGGATTTGCTATTTTAGGAGAAACATTTTTTCTTTTTAATCTCTCTATTTCCTTTTCTATATTATCCATTTTTAACAGGAACTTTGTATATCTTTCCTGGTTTATAAGGCCTATTTCATAACCTTTTGGAGTGAGCCTTTCATCTGCATTATCTTGTCTTAGTATAAGACGGTATTCAGACCTGCTGGTCATCATCCTGTATGGTTCATTAGTTCCTTTTGTAACAAGGTCATCAATGAGTACTCCAATATATGCTTGTGATCTGTCTAGTACTAGTGCATGTGAATTTTTAATCTTTAAGGCAGCATTTATCCCTGCCATTATTCCCTGTGCAGCAGCTTCTTCATAACCGCTGCTTCCATTGCTCTGTCCTGCAGAGTAAAGCCCATGGAAATTCTTAAATTCCAATGTATGTAAAAGCTGCAAAGGGTCAAAACAGTCATATTCAATTGCATAAGCGCTTCTCATGAAAACAACATTCTCCAGACCTTCTATTGATTTGTACATTTCTTCCTGCACATCTTCCGGCATTGAACTGGACATGCCCTGAACATACATCTCATCGGTCATCAGTCCCATTGGTTCAATAAAGACCTGATGTCTTTCTTTGTCTGCAAATTTAACTATTTTGTCCTCTATTGATGGGCAGTATCTTACCCCTGTCCCGCTTATCTTTCCGCTGTACAAAGGTGATCTGTCCAGGTTTCTTCTTATAATATCATGGGTATTCTTATTAGTGTATGTCAGATAACAAGGTATCTGGTCTATAACAATTTTATCTGTTTCAAATGAAAAAGGCACAATAGGTTCATCCCCGTTCTGAGCAGACATCTTCGTAAAATCTATACTGTCCTTATGAACCCTTGCAGGTGTTCCTGTTTTAAATCTTCTTAATTTAATTCCTTTTTGTTCAAGGTTCAGTGAAAGTTTATTAGCAGGGAATAACCCGTCAGGTCCGCCTTCATATGATGTATCCCCAATAATAATACGGGCTTTAAGGTATGTTCCGGTTGCTATTATTACAGCTTTTGCAGAAAATTTCGCATTAGTGTTTGTAATGACTCCAATAACTTTATTCTCATCACTAAAAATAACATCGGTTACTTCATACTGTCGAATATCAAGATTAGTCTGTGTTTCAAGTGTATGCTTCATCATAATCTGATACTGTCTTCTATCTATTTGTGCTCTAAGAGAATAAACTGCCGGTCCACTGGACCTGTTAAGCATTTTTGACTGTATAAGGGTCGCATCAGCACACTTTCCCATCTGACCGCCTAAAGCATCAATTTCCCTTACCAGGTGCCCTTTAGCCGTCCCGCCTATGCTTGGATTGCATGGCATGTTGGCTATACTGTCAAGATTTAAAGTAAAAACAGCTGTCTTCAATCCCATTCTTGCAGATGCAAGAGCAGCTTCACACCCTGCATGGCCTGCCCCGACAACAATAACATCATATTCCTTCATTCTATTTACCTATGCAGAATTTTTCAAAAATCCTGTCCACAATATCTGCACTTGCGGTTTCTCCTGTTATTTTGCCTAGTTCCTCTGCAGCGCAGGTTAAGTCAACACTAAGCATATCTATAAAAGATCCTTCTTTTGTGTTTTCCAAATATTTAATAGCATCGGCTATATGTTTTTTGTGCCTTTCGTTTGTTATAACAGAATCTTTCTGTCGGATACTCCCTGCATTAACCATATCCAGTAATTTATCAAAAATTTCGTTAATCCCTTCTTTTTTATCTAAAGAACAAGCTATTATTCTATCTTTGAATATTTTTTTCAGGTCTCTTTCCATAAATTTAATATGCTTATCCCTTTCATTTTCCAATAGAAGATCTGTCTTGTTTAGTACGCATATGGCCTTATTCATATCTTTTATATAATTGAATATCTCATCTTTGTATGGTCTGTTTATATCTGCTATATAGATGACTGCATCCGATTCCTCTATTGCCTCTTTGGATTTCTCTATGCCTATCTTTTCTATTTCATTATCTGTACTGCGAATGCCCGCGGTGTCTTTTAATATAACGCATAATCCTTTTATATCTATCTTTACTTCTACTACATCCCTTGTTGTTCCGGCAATATCTGTAACAATAACACGATTCTGGCCGCATGCTCTATTTATAAATGTGGATTTCCCGACATTTACATCCCCGACAACAGCAACATTTAATCCTTCCCGTATTATTCTTCTGTTATCAAAGTCCTCAATAAGTATCCTAAGTCTCTTTGCTATTTCTTCTGCTTTCTCCTTTGTATCTTTTGCAGTTATCTTCTCAACATCATATTCTGGGTAATCCATCATAACCATGATGTGTGAAATGAGATCGATTAGCTCGCTTCTTATACCTTTAATCTGTAAACTCTTTTCGCCCTTCATTTGAGACAGTGCTTCTTTGTATGTATCTTCTGCTTCACTGTTAATAAGGTCCATAACTGCTTCAGCTTCCATAAGATCAATGTGGCCGTTTACGAATGCTCTTTTTGTGAATTCGCCTGGTTGTGCAGGATGAGCTCCGTTAGCATAAGCCATAGCAAGTATTTTTTTAGTCACATATATACCGCCATGACAGTGGATTTCCACAGTATCTTCTCCTGTATAGGTTTTTGGCGCTTGCATTTTAAGAAGCAGCACGTGATCAAGCGTGTTGCCTTTTTCATCTTGTACAGTACCATATGTTACTGTGTGGCTTTTTATACTTTCAAAAGGAGTCTTTGATTTAAACATACTTTTGGCAACCGAAAAAGCGTTACTGCCGCTAATCCTGATTACTGATATTCCTCCAACCCCAACAGGTGTGGAAATTGCTGCTATAGTATGTTCCATCTTTTCTAATAGCTGCTTCTTTTTCCGTTTCTTTCAAAAGAAATTACTATTTTTCTGTTTGGCTCGTCTCCTACGCTGTATGTAGAAATATTATCCCTGTTCTGAAGGAATGTATGTATTATCCTTCTTTCATAGGAAGACATAGGGTCAAGCATAAAATCTCTTTTTGTTTTAACGACTTTTTCAGCAGTCTTTTTTGCTAAATCTTCCAGGTAAGCCTTGTGTCTTTCCCTATAATTTTCTGTATCTATTAAAACCCTTACATGAGTATCATAAGCCCTGCTGACTACTTGTGACGTCAAAAACTGCAATGACTGGAGCACTTCTCCTCTTCTTCCGATTATCAATCCGGAATCATTACAGTTTATGTCCGCTTTATAGAAGCCCTCTTCTTCACTGACAAATACATCCGGAGCAAGTCCCATCTGAGAAAGCACATCCTCTAAAAAAAACTTTATTGTTTCTTTAGGATCATCTTCTGTTGAGAAAAATACTCTTACCCTAGCTTCTTTTCTTCCTATTCCAAGAAGCCCCTTGGATTCTTCCTCTACTATCTCTATTTCAACATCTCCAAGCTCCAGCCCTAATTCCAAAAGCGCTGCCTGGACCGCTTCATCAACTGTTTTTCCTGTCTTTTCAATGCTTACTTTGCTCATTTTTATCTTTACTCTCCTTGTTTTCCTCTTTAACTTCATATGTTGCTTCAATGACTTTATCTTCGCCTTGAGATGCCGCACCGCTTCTTACTGCTTCTGCTTCTTTCTTTGCATCATAATCCTTCCTTATTTTCTCAATTAAGAAATGCTGGCCGATCTGAACGATATATGTGAATATCCAGTAAAGTGACATGCTTACCGGTAATGTGAAGCCTATCCATAATGTCATTGCAGGCATTAAGAACTTCATAGTCTTATTCATCTGTGAAGACATATCCGGAGCTTCATTGGTATTTGTGCTCTTTTTCTTTACAGGCATTCTCTTCTTCATTGCTTTATCGGTAAGATACTGGGAAAGTATTACTAATGCCACTGAAATAAGGGGAAGGAATATTATAGGCAGATATGTGCCTATTGTTTCTGCTCCGAATAATATGGAAGGGTCAATTTTTGGAACCAAACCAAGATTCATGCCGAGAAACTTCATATTAATTAGTTTGTCAGGTGTTATCAGATCTTTTACAAGCTCAAACTTTGCAGGATCAGAGATAAGATCATTATTGATGGTAGTCTGCAAAACTGTAGGTGCATACTCCAGACGTTCCATTATCTGAGTGATTACATCTTTGGAAACTCCCTTAATGTATGTAAGAGGTTGCGCAAGAACCCTATACATTGCTATTAGCAGTGGAAATTGAATTAAAGTAGGCAGGCATCCTGATGCGCAACCCACATTTTCCTGTTTGTAAAGCTTCTGAATTTCCTCATTCTGCTTCTGCTGGTCATTCTTATATCTTCTCTTTATAGCATCAACTTTTGGAGTAAGCTCACTCATCCTCATTGTCGATTTTTGTCCTTTGATAGAAAGCGGCATTAAAAGAAGTTTTAATATAAGGGTATATACTATTAAAGTTATCCCAAAATTCTGACCGCAAAGACCGGTATAAAGCAATTCAAAAATCTTCCCGAAAAAGTTGTAAATAAAATCAAACATAGGTTTTCCTTTCCCTATTTAACAGGATCATAACCGCCTTTACAAAACGGATTGCATCTTAGAATTCTCCATATTGACATGAAAGATCCCTTAAACGCTCCGTATTTTTCCACTGCTTCAAGAGCATACTGAGAACAGGTAGGAACAAACCTGCAACAGGGTGATTTGTTGGGAGAGATATTGATTCTGTAAAATTTAATCAACTTGATTATTAGTTTCTTCATTCTTTATTATCAATTTTGCCTTTTCAAGCAAATCGATTATTCCCTTTTCTATTTCATGGTATTCAGGTATTTTATCAGTTTTCTTAACTACAAATACCATATCATACCCGTTTTTCAGATTGAAGTCCCCTGTCCTTAATATTTCCTTTATTCTTCTACGATATAAATTTCTCTTTACGCTGCTTTTGAATGCCTTACGGCTTACAGATATACCTATCCTGTTGCGCGCGTATATATTCTCCAGTACATTTATGGCTAAATATCTTCCGCTGAAATACCTTCCTTTTCTGTATACACGTGAAAACTCATAGTTTTTTTTCAGCGTCTCCATATTTAACCTTTCGTATAAAGACACGGCAAAAGGAATGCTATGCAGACAATTTCTTTCTGCCAATGGCTCTTCTGTTCTTAATAATTTTTCTTCCAGCTGCTGAACTCATCCTCTGTCTGAATCCGTGGACTTTGCTTCTCTGTTTTGTTTTTGGCTGATACGTTCTTTTCATAAGTAACTCCTATATGTAAATAAAATTTTTCTTTTTTGTCTTTGCATATAAACATGCATAGCGCATTAGATTATATATATTTATAATAAGGAATGTCAAGTTTTTTAATTTGAACACACAATAAATTTGCATATACTTTTTCTTTATACTATATATTGTGTTATCACTTCTGTAAGACCACAAGGTTTTTCTTATTTAGACTTTTCATATGATTAGTAAGATAAAAACAGGCTACTGTTAGATGTGTATAACAAAACAACCTGGCTAGAATTTAAAATACACAAAATCAAGAGGGTCAAATCCCGTACCATATAATCCGAATAGCAAAATAGCTATTATCATCAGAAAACATACCATATATGTTAACCATACATTTTTGTTTATTACATCCAAAATATCTATCTTTCTTGCAAGTATGTCGATAATTAATAACAATGCAATGGAAATCCCCAGTATTATAAGGCTATAAACATCAACTCCTAATGATTCAACACTAAATATCCCCGTTGTTTTACCAAATACGGCACTTAATATGGAAAAAGCGTGTTCCATATTATCCGCTCTGAAAAATATCCATGTAAAGGAAATAAGTATAAAGGTAACAACACCTTTAATTAAATTAATAATATTGCAGCTGTCTTTAATATTTAAGAAATTTTTTATCTTTTTGTATAAAGGAGACATGATATTCCCTATTACCAGATAAAGACCATTAACAGCTCCCCATATTATAAATGTCACTGAAGCACCATGCCATAATCCGCTAACCGTAAAAACAATAAGTATATTGAATATATTCTTTATTTTTGAACATCTGCTTCCTCCTAAAGGTATATAGAGGTAATCCCTGAACCAGGAAGTCAGTGATATGTGCCATCTTCTCCAGAATGTTTTTACTGATGAAGACAAATAAGGACTGTCGAAATTTTCCATTATATTAAGTCCTAACAGCCTTGCCGATCCTATTGCCATGTCTGAATATGCTGAAAAATCAACATATATCTGTAATGAATATGCGATTACCGCAAATATTACATTTATACCTGTTTTGTCAGACAATGATCCATATGTTCCATTAACAATAATAGCGAGCTGGTCAGCTATAATCATTTTTTTGAATAAGCCCCATAAAAATCTCGTCATTCCTGTTTTTAAATTTATAAAATTGAATTTTCTTGTTTTCTTATATTGAATAAGCATATTTGATGCTCTTTCTATTGGCCCTGATAATAGCTGAGGAAAGAAAGATACAAATAATGCATAGTCAATGATGTTTTTTTCAGGAGAACTTTTCTTTCTGTATACATCTATAAGATACCCTGTGACTGTAAAACTGTAAAATGATATTCCTATCGGTATTATTAGATTAATCCTGGGAAGAATAGGCATATTAAGCTGCAATAAAAGGCCTGAAATGCTTGAACCTAAAAAATTAAGATATTTAAAGGTAAATAATAAACCAATATTCAAGACTATACCTAAAATCAGCCAAAATTTTCTTCTCTTCTCTACATCCCTTTCCATTATCCTCGAAACAAAATAACTCGATACTGTTGAAAATATTAAGAAGAAAACATATCTTGGGTCAATGTATATATAGAAAAAATAACTCGCAGCAAGCAGTACCGTATTCCTGTATTTAGGCCTTACAATATAGTGAAGCACACAGACGACTATAATAAATATTATGTATGGTAATGAATTAAAGCTCATTATGCCTGCCTTTATTGATTTCTTTGTTTTTCATTATACTATATTATCCTATAACTGCATTATCTATCTTATCTTTAAAAGCTAATATCCTCGGTCTGTTGTATCTTTGTGTAACTATGCATGGAAGATTAACGGCAAGCGCATATATAAGCATGTAAAGCACAATTACCGGAGGAGCAATAAAACCGAATATCCAGAATGGAAATATTGCAAGGATATGAGTCATTTCCGCTCTGCATGTTTCAACTGCAAATTTTTCTAAAGATTGTGAAGTATACTCTGTGAGATTTCTTTTTTTGTAACCTTCCTTAAACATAGCACCTCCGTCAGGAAGATATTTTTTCCATTTTTTTACCTTAAAAAGACTCTGATATATTTCTCCTTTTTTTTCCCATTTTCTGGTTCTGTAAATTATACCTTTAGGATTATAGTATTTATCTGGAATTTTTAAACATATCAAGGCAGGAAGCATGTGAAATACAAACCATAAAGGAATACAAAGCAGTATTGTCCAGATATCGGGTAGAAAAAGTATGCGCATTATATTTTCCTGCCTTTCCATGAGACTTTGATTTTTAGTAGCTTTTTAAGCACAGAAATGAAGAATATAGTAAGAAAAAAAATCATATAACCCGGATATAAAACAGCATTCAGAATATTATAATTACCCACTTTTTTTGATATTCTTGTTAATTCAATCACCCATAATACATAAAAAGAAGAGAATACTATTAATTTAATTAAATCTGTTGAAAACAAAGATGAAATAAAATTGAATGCTGTTGAACAAAGAGCGGAAATCCAAAGGAAAGTCATTATAAAAATGTCAGCTCTTGCCATTGCGGCACCAGCAGCATAGTTTTTTGTCCATCCTTCAATAATCTGCTTTATTCCCTGACTGTACATTCTAAATGATATGTCTTCTCCTCCAAGAAAAAGCTCATATCCCAAACCTCTTGCATTAAGAACCTGGCCTATGGCAAGGTCTTCAAGAATGACATCCTTCGCTCCGCTGTGTCCGCCAATTGATATATATTCTTTACGGTTTATTAAAATTACCGGACCAAACAATCCTGCTGTTCCGTTTTTTATAGCACATGAGGTACCATTTCCACCGACTTGCACAATATTAAAAATGAATGATAGCTTCTCATATGCTTTTTCCATTTTATGATACGGCTGCACGGATATTGCTTTTTTACTATCCTCATATTCAGATACAAGCTTATTAAGTCCTTGTTTGTTTAGTCTAACATCCGCATCAAGAAACAAAATAATATCTCCTGTAGCGACAGATGCCCCTTTCTGGCAAGCCCATGATTTACCCATCCATTTTTCGGGTTTATCTTTAACATCTACAAGACTGAATCCATACTCGTTTATTACTTCTTTTGTGTTATCTGTAGATCCGTCATTGACACAGATAATTTCATGTATATCCGTTATGCATTTTTGTAAATCTGACAAAAGAAAGGGGAGCGTTTTTGCTTCATTTCTTGCTGGTATAACAACAGAAACCAGTAATTTGGAGCTCTTTTCTTTTCTTTTTAAAAAAGGAAACCTATAAAAAAGAATTATGCTGCAGATTAATCCTATTGATATAAGCACAATATTGTATATCATGACTTTTTACCTATCTTTTTAATGACTTTATCTGCTGCAAGTTTTCCTGTTATTATGCATGTAGGAAGACCAGATGGATAAAAAGCCCATTGGCCCGCTTTGAAGACATCTTTTATATCAGTTTCCACGGATGAAGCTATTTTTGTCATGGAGCTTTGAACTGGCATGTTGAGACTGTAAGCCCATCCTGTTATTGAACCTTCGAGTCCTTTTGTAACATTTTCTATTGTTACAGGTGTCGCGCATATGGTATTAATTGTTTTTTCTAAAATTCCTGGAAAAATACTCCTATCAAGAACTTTCAATATACTGTTTACACAAAAGCTTTTCAGATTTTCATACCAGCCTTTTTCTATTGATTGTTTAAATACATCATATTCCATCAATGTGCTTACTATTACTCCTGTCTTTCCTGATGGAGACATGGTTTCATCTCTTAAGGAAGGTATAGAAATTTCATATGTTGTCAGCTCCAGATATTCGAGAATAATTTCTTTTAAAGCTTCGTATTCATCATCTCCTGCCTTATCTTTTAAATATACATCTCTTTTTGACAACAAAGACATACTTAATCCCCTTTTATCAGGAGTATAAAAACAATGGCCTTTTATTTTATCCTTAAAATAGTCAATATTTAATTCTGTTTCAATAAAAACAGAAAGAACAGAATCGCTTCCATGACTTGTTAATATACGGCTTTTAGTCTTTTCAACTTTCTTCCTGTCTTTATTCTTCATATGAAAAGTATTTATATTTGAGTATAACACTCTTAAATCTGCAGCCCATATTAAATAGTCATACGAAACTTTCCGGTTATTACTTATTGTTACAGTTTTATCTTTAACATCAACAGATAGCACTTCGGTTTGTGTGAGTATTTCGTTATTCTTTTTAATTATGTATTCTGCCATACTGTCAGCAAGAACGCCTGTACCTCCCATCGGATATGAATAATCCAGATACTGCCCGAAATAACTAAGTGCAAAAAATGTAGGTGTTCCCTTAAAGAAATGCTGTATAACAGCATCTATCAGTGATTGATTATCTGTAAATCTATGTAAATAATCTTCAACCGGTTGATTTAGCTTTTGTGCTTTCTTAATATTTACAATATACTTCATCAGCCAGGGAAACAGTTCTTTAAAAACATATTCCTTATCAGTGAAATTATCACAGAACATAGGATTATCAATCCCATAAATAACTGACATATATTCTATTACTTTTTTAATCTCTTTAATAATAAGAAATATCTCTTCTGTATTATCCGGATAAGTATTGCATAGCAGTTGTTGATACTCAACAAGACTTTCTTGTGATACAAAGTCAACTATTTCATCTGCTATTCCCACACTTACAAGATTATGAACGAATTTGATATCAATTCCGAGTTGTTTTAGCATAGGAAAAATTACTCCTGAATTTTCAAATGCTCTTGCTCCTCCATCAAACTTAAATCCATTGTGCGAAAAAGTATTTACCAACCCTCCTGGCTTAATATTCTTATCTATAAGCAGTGTTTCTATATTATTTCTTGAAAGATAAGCTGCTGCTGTCAAACCGCCAATACCAGCACCCACTACTATTGCTTCATATTTATTTTTATTCATTTATGTTTTCCTTTAAAAATTCCACTACTTTAAATACATCAACTGATTTTCCTATTCGTTTTTTTTCTATACATGTTTTTTCATATTTTAAAAGCTTTTCTTTTGTACAATTTATCGGATCTTTACTTATAATCTTTTTCGCTCCTGAGAAATTACCAATACATACTCTTCTCATAATTCCCCTTATGTCAAATTCCTTTGTACATGTTGGATTTTCACAGAACTGGCATGCAAATGCTTTTTTAACAATATCTGCAGTCTTTTCATCATATTTAAGGTATATACTCTCATTAGTAACAGGTCTTTCAACCATATTTACATAATTTTTCCTATTCTTGACGTATTTATACTTTTGCTTTCCTAGTTTACCAAGAACAGCATTTGCAGCAGATATACCAGATGTAGTAACTGTTGGAGTTCCTGTCCCCATTACAGTCGATTCTCCACAACAGAATAAATTATCCCAGCAAGTCTTAGTGTGCTGTCTTTTAAACATATGCTGCCCAAGTTTCTGTTTTGGTCCTGCTACTGCGCCATCTTTTTTATTAAGATACCTCTCAAGCGTTTTTGAAGTAGCCAGATTGCTGTAAACTATGTTTTCTCTTATACCTGGAAATCTTCTCTCCAGCACTTTTACTATTCTCTCTTTCTCTTCTTCTTTTCTTGAAATATAATCTGAATCATTAAGCTGATTCCATTTTATGAAAGTAGGACCGATTGCAGCTATTACATGGTGTTCTTCCTTACATAATGTCTTGTCGTCAATGCTAAAAATATATGCTGTTACTTCACTTTCATCAATCTGGTTAATATTTCCTACCAGCATTTCAACTGGTTGCGTGTCTTCAGGTATACATTTTTCTTTGACGAGGAGGTATAAAACTACAGAAGGATATGTTGGAACCATTTTTTCAGCCCATTTTCTTTTCTTTTTGCTTGTTTCTTCTTCATCAATCAGTCTTCCATATAAATCCCATACTGTTCCGGAAAATATTATATTATCAGCATACAGCTTTTCTTGGTCATTAAGCATTACCCCTACAGGTTTTTTGTCTAAAAATATAATTTTACTTACTTCTCTTTGCATAATCATATCTCCACCATTTTCTTCAATTGACTTTTCTAAAAGCCCTGGAAGAAAAAGAGTTGATCCAGCAGGATAGTAACTTCCGCCTATATGGTTATCCACAAACATGACAGAAGCCAGTATGGCCGGGGATTCCGCTGTTGTAGTATAACAGTATGTAGAAGTCAGCTTATCAAAAAACTTGATTATTTCATCATTATTGAAATATTTTCTTAGTATTTTTTCTGAACTAGAATTAAGATAACTTAAAAATTTTATATATGACTTGGGATGCTTTAAAAAACTTTCTTTTGCATCCATAGGATCAATCTCATCAGGTGTTGTATAACTGGGATTTTCCACAAGTACATCATGATACATTATACTCATATCGTTATAGAAACGTTTTATATTTTCTTTCTGATCTGGAAATACTGTAGATAGTTCTTCAACAAACAAATTTAAATCTGCAAAAAATCTGATTTTATGCCCATTAAAATTCATTACATACAATAATTCATGCTTTATCATGTCTATTGGCTGCTCAAGACAGTTGAAAACAAACCTATGCGCATTAAATCCCTTTTCACCAAATCCGAATAGCATTGCAGAACCCTGATCGAAAGTAACGCCTTCTCTTCTGAATATTCCGCATGATCCTCCAGGATTATAGTTTTTATCAATAACCACTGTTTTTACACCACTTTTTGCCAGTAAAGCTGCAGCGGTAAGTCCTGATAACCCTCCACCTATAACAAGGACATCATATTTCATAATTACCCCGCTTCTTATCAATTTTATTAGTACAAAATACTGCTTATGTAATAATGTTAACATATCAAGACTATCTTTAACAAATGATATTTTATATATAATAATCAATAATAGAAAAACAGCTCATATACAAGCTGTTTTCTGGCGGAGAAGATGGGATTCGAACCCATGCTAGAGTTACCCCTACTAACGATTTAGCAAACCGCCCCCTTGAGCCTACTTGGGTACTTCTCCATTTGGCGGAGAGATAGGGATTCGAACCCTAGGTAGGGTTGCCCCTACGCCGGTTTTCAAGACCGGTGCCTTAAACCAACTCGACCATCTCTCCATATTTATTATTCAAGGTCCACGCAATAAACGCGCCTAATGAATATACCAAAGTTAGATAATTGTGTCAATAGCCTTTTTTATTTGACACATATTGTTAATTTAATAGATTTTCATTTGCTTTTTTTATAGCCTCTTTTTCTTCTTCCATAAGAAGAACATCTGATACTCCGTTTGTTATTCTTCTTACATATAAAGAATTGCTATCTATTAATGAAATATTTGTAAATACTATACCATTCTGCTTATCATCCATCAAAGCAAGTGAAAAACTTAGATTCCCGCCTGCGTCATCAGAATATTTATATCTTACTAATCCTATATTCTTAAATGAAGCTGCAGTAATATCGTCTAATTTGTCACAATGACTGCTTAAATATCTGATCTTTCGTTCATTTTCCTGCGTATTCTTATGTATCCTGTTCATCTGATATAACATATCTTCGTATGTCTTTATATCATCAATAGATATCTCCTTTTTCAATTCTCTTCTTTTTTTCTTTTTTCCAAGAAAAACAAGAATCATAACTGATGATACTACCAGTGATACTCCTAAGCTTATTAAAGCATAATATACATATTCCATTAGTATGTTTCACGTGAAACATTATTTGCTTAATATATCTATAATCCTGTTTAATCCCTCAAGCGAATAATATTCAATCGTTATTTTTCCTTTCTTAATACTTCTTGTTATCGATACCTTCGTTGCGAGCTTCTTTTGAAGCTTATTCTCAACTTTTGTAAACTCCTCGTCATTTTCTATCTGTTCTTCTTTTTTATGGATTTTCTCAGATTTTTTAATAAGCTTCTCAAGTTCTCTTACACTTAGTTCTTTTTCAGCTGCTTCCTGAGCCAAATCGTCTCTTATATCTTCATGAACAGAAAGCAACAGCCTGGCATGACCTTCAGAAAGCTTTCCCCTTCTTAAATAACTTAGTATTATTTCATCTAAAGTTAAGAGTCTTAATTTGTTTGTTACAACAGGACGGCTTTTACCAAGACTTTTTGCAATCTGCTCCTGAGTTGCTCCAAATTCGTCACATAGCCTCTTATATCCTTCGGCTTGTTCAATGGGATTCAAATCTTTCCTTTGGATATTCTCAATTAAGGATATCTCTAAAACTTCTTTTTCAGTAAATTCCTTAACAATTACAGGAACTGTTTTGAATTTTTCTTGCTTTGCAGCTCGAAATCTTCTTTCTCCTGCAACTATCGTATATGTTTCACCTGTTTTTCTAACAAGTATTGGCTGGATAATACCCTTTTCACGTATTGATTCAGCAAGTTCATCCAATTCTTCTTTTGAAAATTCTTTACGTGGCTGCCTGGAATCTCTCTGTATTTTGTCTATATCCATCTCTATGAGCTGATTCTTATTGTTTTCTTCCTCAATATTCAAAAGAGCGCCAAGTCCCTTACCTAAACCATATTTAGCCATTTCTTCCTCCGCAC
This sequence comes from Clostridiaceae bacterium, assembly GCA_012729955.1. Classification (GTDB taxonomy): domain Bacteria; phylum Bacillota; class Clostridia; order DUPQ01; family DUPQ01; genus DUPQ01. Next base: position 7,737 of record JAAYBX010000006.1, on the reverse strand, counting down.
TGTATAACTTCTTCTGCTAATTCTAAATAACTTATCGCTCCTCTTGAGTCCTTATCATATAGAATGATTGGAACTCCATGGCTTGGTGCCTCACTGAGCCTTACATTTCGTGGTATTATCGTTCTATATACCCTGTCAGAAAAGTGTTCCCTTACGCTCTCTACTACCTGAAATGAAAGATTTGTTCTTGAGTCATACATAGTCATAACAACGCCTTCAACTTTTAATGAAGGATTTAAATGCTTTTGAACCAAAGAAACCGTCTTCATTAGCTGTTTTAAACCCTCAAGAGCATAATATTCGCATTGTATAGGAACTAAGATTGTATCTGCTGCAGTTAGTGAGTTCAGAGTAAGCAGACCCAATGAAGGAGGACAGTCTATTACTATGTAATCATAATCTTTTTTTATTGTCTCAATAGCATTCTTTAATCTGTTTTCGCGCATCATCTGGCTTACCAGTTCTATTTCTGCTCCTGCTAATTGTATATTCGAAGGACATATGAATAAGTTATCCATCATTGTAGGAAGTATAGTGTCTTTTATATCAATATCGTTTATTAATGTATCATAGACAGATTTTTCCACGGTCCATTTATCTACTCCAAGTCCGCTTGTCGCATTACCCTGCGGATCATTATCAATAAGAAGCGTCTTTTTCCCAATATGTGCAAGACTTGCACTTAAATTTATAGATGTAGTTGTCTTGCCTACTCCGCCCTTTTGATTGGCAATGGCCATTACTTTTCCCATATCGACCTCATCATATGTTTCACGTGAAACATTATATATCTAATCTGTTCAGTTGTACATCTTTTGCATGTCTTTCTATAAATTCTTTTCTAGGCTGTACATCATCACCCATAAGATCAGATACAGCAGTATCCGCAAGAAAAGGATTATCCATCTTTATCTGTATTATTGTCCGGCTTTCCGGATTCATAGTTGTTTCCCACAATTGTACAGAGCTCATTTCTCCAAGTCCTTTATATCTTTGAAGAGTGCAGTCTTTTCTATCCCATTCTTTATCACGGAATATTCTTTCCATTTCAACTTCATTAAAAGCATATATTGATTCTTTTCCCTTAGTTATTTTATATAAAGGTGGTTGAGCAAGATATAGATGCCCTTTTTCAATAAGTTCACGCATGTATCTGTATACAAAAGTAATAAGTAGCATCCCGATATGTGCACCATCAACATCTGCATCCGCCATTATTATTACTTTATGATATCTTAGTTTTTCGATGTTGAAATCTTCGCCAATTCCTGTACCGAGTGCTGTTATTAATGGGTGAAGCTTATCATTGTTATATATCTTGTCTATTCTTGCTTTTTCGACATTAAGCATCTTCCCCCATAAAGGAAGAATAGCCTGATACTTTCTATCACGCCCTTGCTTTGCGCTTCCGCCTGCACTATCTCCTTCTACTATAAATATTTCACTCTTTATAGGGTCTGTTTCTGAACAGTCCGCTAATTTTCCAGGAAGAGCATTTCCTTCTAATGCTGTTTTTCTTCTTGCTAGGTCTCGTGCGCCCCTTGCAGCTTCCCTTGCTCTTGAAGCCAGAAGGCATTTATCGACAATCGCTTTCCCTTCCTGTGGATTTTCCTCAAAATATGCTGCTAAATCTTCATTGACTGTCTGTTCAGTAACTGTTCTTATATAACTGTTACCCAGTTTTGATTTTGTCTGTCCTTCAAACTGAGGATCATGTAATTTTACTGATAATACTACAGTCAGGCCTTCTCTTACATCATCTCCAGTCAGATTTTTATTTGCGTCCTTTAAAGCGCCGATTTTCCTTGCATAATCATTAATTACTTTTGTTAACGCTGAACGGAATCCTGTTACATGCATGCCGCCTTCAATAGTAGCAATATTATTGGCATATGAGTAAAGTGTTTCGCTATAGGAGTCATTGTACTGCATTGCAATCTCTACAACACAGTTATCTTTCTTTTCTTCTATATAAATTGTATTTTTATGAATTCTTGTTTTATTTGAGTCTAAATATCTGACAAATGATACTATTCCTCCTTCATAACATAATTCATTTATGACATCTTCTTCCCCTCTTTTATCCGTTAACACTATCATGACACCTTTATTAAGGAATGCCATTTCTCTATATCTTGATAATAGCGCATCATATTCATATTCAACAGTATCAAAAATCTGGCTATCTGCTTTAAAAACTGTTTTTGTTCCTGTTTCATCAGTATCACCGATTATTTCCAGTTTTGTAACTGTCTTTCCACGTTCGTATCTCTGTTTATAAATTTTTCCGTCCCTTTTAACTTCAACTTCTAAAAATTCACTTAATGCGTTAACTACAGATGCACCTACTCCGTGAAGTCCTCCTGATATGCTGTATGCTGAAGAATCGAATTTACCTCCTGCATGTAATACAGTATGAACAACTTCAACAGTGGGTATTCCCATTTTTGGATGAATACCGACAGGAATTCCACTGCCATTGTCTGTAACTGTAATTATATTATCTTTGTCTATAGTTATTTCTATTCTGTCACATCTTCCTGCAAGCGCTTCATCAACACTGTTTGCTACTATCTCATAAACCAGATGGTGCAGTCCTTTTATTGAAGTCGTTCCAATATACATGCCAGGTCTTTTTCTTACAGCTTCAAGACCCTCAAGTACCTGTATTTGGGCTTCGTTGTAGTTACAGCCTTTTATGTTATCCTGTCTTTGCTTGTTATCCATACATTACTCCGTTAATTTATTATTCTCAGCTCTTTTTTTCAATGTTAAAGAAGATACTAATGTAAAAAACACTTTAGAACCATGTTCTTTGTTTTTTTGAACAACAACGAAGGCTTTTGGCAGCTGGTCGCTTACGGCTAACGTCATATGTTTTTTTTCTTTATCCTGAAGATATTTTTTTGTATGTTTAGAAAGTGTCGATGTCTCGAAATCAAATATTCCGATTATATCCTTTTCACGTACAACCAAATCATCTCCTATGTGTAAATACATAAAATCCTCTCTTTACTCTTCTATTAATTATAGCATTTTTACGGGATTTTTTCTATATGCTTTTAACTGTGCCCTTATTTACAAAGTAAAAACTTATATTATCATCCAAAGTCATATACTTTCTTTTTTCTGTACATGTTATGAATGTCTGATTTGTATCAATTTTATCTAATAAAGTCCTTTTCCTTAATAAATCAAGTTCGCTTAATGCATCATCAAGCAGAAGAACTGGTTTTTTTCCTGTTTTCTCTTTGATAATCTGCATTTCAGCAAACTTCAAAGACAATATCGCAGTCCTTTGCTGGCCCTGGGATCCATAATCTCTTATATTCATTCCATCTAATAATATCTCTATATCGTCACGATGAGGTCCTAATATTGAACTTTGTACCCTTATTTCTTTGTCTTTTATTTTATCTATTGCTTTATAGAAATCATTTTCATCTCCTGAATAATCAGGTATATCACAGTCATATCTTATATCCAGATTTTCTATACCTTTTGTTATATCATAGTGGTTCTGTTTTGATTTCATATTTATCTGTTCGATAAAGATTTTTCTTTCTTTTATTATCTTTGATCCTGTTTTTGCCTGCTTTAAGTTGTATATTTCAATAAGATCCCTGTTTTTTCCTCCCTCATATACACTTTTAAGAAGAGCATTTTTTTGCTTTATTATCTTAAAATATTCCTGTAAAGCATAAAAATATGAAGGATTTATCTGACTTATCAATATATCAAGAAATCTTCTTCTTTCACTTGGTCCTTCCTTTATCACTGTAAGGTCTTCTGGTGAAAACATAACGCTGTTAAGTACCCCCATAAGCTGCCCTGTTCTGGTTAGAGAGATATCATTTACTTTTATAATTCGTTTATTTGACCTTGATGTTATTTTTGTACAGTTTATATCTATAGAAAAAGGCTCTTCATCTCTCTTTCCTTCTATTTTTATAAAATAGCCCTGTTGTAAATTTCTAATGAGGTCAGTATCCTTATTTGTTCTATGTGATCTTGCTGTTGAAGACAGAAAAATAGACTCAAGGATATTTGTCTTTCCCTGAGCATTTCTTCCATAAATTATATTAATCCCTTTTTTTGGGGATATTTCCTGATACTCGTAATTTCTAAAATTCTTAAGTATAATATTTTCAATTAACATTAATGTATCATGATGCTATACGTACAGGAAGAATAAGATAAAGGAATTCGTCACTGTTTTGAGGAGTAAGAATACATGCGTTAGTTTCTCCCATAAAGGATATTCTAACTTTTTCTTCATTTATTGATTTTATCGCATCAAGCAGGTATTTTGCATTAAAGCCAATCCTCATATCTTTTCCTTCTTTCTTAATATAGAGGGTTTCTGTTACATTACCTGCTTCTCCTTGTGTATTTGCTGTCAATATATTTTCATTTATTTCCAATATCAAAGGAGCTTTTCTGCCATCGTCTGATACCAGCATGTTTCTTTCAATAATCTCCCTGAATTCATTAACATTTACTTCAATTTTTGTAATAAATTCTTTTGGAATAATAGCTTTATAATTAAAATAATCCCCTTGTAATAATTTTGAAATAAACTTACAATTGCCAAATTCAAACATAACCTGTGTTGATTCATAATAAATTCGTATTTCTTCATCATCGTTTGTTATTAATTTCAACAGTTCATTTAATGTTTTACCTGGTATAACGAATTTAAACAATTCCTCATTACCTAAAATATACTCTTTTCTTATACTCATTCTAAAGCTGTCTAGTGTAATCATCTTAAAACAGTTTTCTTCACTTTCAAACAGAGCTCCTGTTAAAATTAATCTTTGTTCATTTGTACTTACGGAAAATATTGTGTTTCTTATCATATTTTTAAGATATTCGGTTTTTATTGTAACCTTATTATCTTTTTCAACATCAGGTAACTTTGGAAAGGCAGCTGTATCCAGCCATCTGATATTAAATATTGCATTTCCAGAAATAATAACCAGCTTATTTTCTTCTGTGAATATTTCTACTTCCTCTTCTCCAAGACTTCTAACTATATCAGAAAAAAGTCTTGAATTAACTAATACTTCCCCTTCTTCTTTTACTTCTGCATCTTCAACATGCTCTATTCCAATTTCAAGATCATAACCCCTAAAAATTATCTGAGAATCTTTAACTTTAATATATATATTCCCTAATACAGGCATTATCGGATTATTTGAAATAGCTTTTGATACGCTGTTAACAGCTTCCTGTAATTTTTTTCTTGTACATATGAAATTCATTTTTTACCTCTTTTCTTTATTTACTTATCTATCAGCAGTAGTAGTAGGTCTTGTGGATATTGTTTATATCGTAAATTCTGCCGTGTTTACCGTTCTTTTTGCTGTTGATAACTTTTGTGAATAAAAATATAAAATCTCGTTCATATTAACATTATACATTATTCCACAGAAAGTTATTAACATTTCCACAGGATACTGTTAATAAGTCAGTTTATTTATCAATTCATTAACATCTCTTTCGATATCTTTATCTGTGCGTATCTTTTCTGCAACTTTATCGCAGGCATACAAAACTGTTGTATGATCCCTGTCTGCAAAATACTTACCTATTACAGGAAGCGAAAAAGAAGTTTTTATTCTGCATATGTACATGGCTATCTGTCTTGGAAAAGCTATATTACTTTTCCTGGTCGGAGAAATTATGTCTCTTGTTGTTATGTTATAGTACTTGGCAACAGCATCTATTATGCTTGGTATCGTTATATCATTTATACTTGTTTCGTCAATCATATCCTTTAAGGCTTTTTTTGCAAGTTCAATAGTTATATCTTCACCAAACACCCTTGCATGAGCTACTGTTTTGTTTAACGCTCCCTGTAGATTTCTTACGTTAGAAGATATATTCTTCGCAATAAACTCAATTACATCTTTAGAAATATTATATTCAGATTTCAATGAGTTCTGCTCGAGGATTGCTACCCTGGTCTCGTAATCCGGCGTCTGCATATCTGCCATAAGTCCCTGCTGAAATCTTGTTTTTAGCCTTTCCTCAAGCCTTGTCATTTTTTCTGGAGGTACATCTGAAGTTATTACTATTTGCTTGTTAGAAGAATAAAGTTTTTCAAATGTATAGAAAAATTCTTCCTGTGTGCCCTCTTTTCCGGTAATAAACTGAATATCATCAATTAAAAGAACATCTAAATTTCTATATTTTTCTCGGAATTCCTTGCTTTTTGCAGTTTTTATTGCAGAAATCATCTCATTTGTAAAAGTTTCGCTTTGAACATATAGAATTTTCTTATCTGGGTGTTCATCGGCAATTGCATTACCTATCGCATGCATAAGATGGGTCTTTCCTATTCCGCTTTCTCCGTATAGGAACAAAGGATTATATGTAGTTCCTGGATTGTCAACAACAGCTTCTGCCGCAGCTCTTGCAAATTGATTTGACGAACCAGTGATAAAGTTCGAAAAAACATATTTATCAAGTAATTGCGAATCAGCGTAAAAATTAGATTTGAATACTTCAGGTTTTCCTTTATCCTCATATTCCCTTACTTCGTTTTTCAATTTAAAAAGAGGGCTTAGATCTTTAGCTGCAGCATCAGAAAGAGCATTCTTTAAGAGTAGTTTGTAGTTGGCCAGATAGTTTCTAGAAAAGTCTGATTGTGTTATTAATACAAAATTGTCACCGTCTATTGTGTAAGGTTCTAACGGAAGAATCCATGTTTTAAAGTTGAGTTCACCCATTACACTTTCAATATTTACTAATGCATCGTTCCAAATTTCCTGTACGGTCATAAATGTTAGTTTCCCCTAATTATTAAAAAAGATAAAGCCGCTTTTTTCTAATTTTCCACTTTTAGCAGATTTATCTTTTGTAGCCTGTGGATAAAAACTATGTTATCAACAGGGAAGTATAATATATCAAAGATATAAGCACAGTACAAGAGGAAAAAATAAGAAATTTATATAATTTTATATAAGTATTTAAAGTTATCCACAGAAAACGAGTTATCCACAGAAAATCTGTGGATAAGTGTCAAAATTATTCTGACATACTCTTTACAAATTAAGATTGGCAGTATAATATATTTATACAGAATACATAATTGAACTAAGGAGACCAACTATGAAAAGTCAACAGAAAAATAACGGATATTGATGATTCATAGAAAGTATAGAAGTAAGAAAAAAAGGGCATGACAAAGAAAACCCGATGGACCTTGAAATGTGAATAGTGTTTAGTCTAAGCTAAAAGCAACATTGTCTTTCAGCATCTTAAAAATCACTCTTACCAGCTTATGAGCCACATGCCCTAATGCCGAGTAATGGCCATGGCCCTGGGACCTCTTAAGCTCGTAATACGCATTAAACGTATTGTTGTTACGGCATACATTCCATGCAGCGAACACCAATGCGTAGCGTAAGAGATAAGATCCCCGTTTGGACATCCTTGTGCTTTTGGCTTTGAACTTTCCTGACTGGTTAACGGAAGGGTCCAGCCCGGCAAAGGCAAGAAGCTTGCAGGGTTCAGAGAATCTTTTGATATCACCTATCTCTCCCAGTATCATGGCGCAGATGATATAGCTCATGCCTGGTACGGATAACAGGACGGAATCCAAATCCGATACTTGTGATATAATTAGGCTGTCTAGCGAAGCGGTCTGCTTTTCAAGCAATTCTATCTGCTCTATAGTCGAAACTATTTGGTGAGAGATGGAAGTGTCGCTAGTGCCAACAGATGATT
>JAAYBX010000082.1 GCA_012729955.1 Clostridiaceae bacterium | reverse complement strand
TTATAAACGCAGACAGAGTGTCGGAAATAAAATTAAGTAATCGTTCTGATAAATCCAAAGTAAAAAGAGTTGAAATGAATATTGATACCGATATTGTAAATGCTGATTTGCTTCTTGAGTGCTTGCTCAAATGGAAACATGAAGCTTTTGGTATAATGCCTAAGGAAAATATTAATTCCTTTATTGAAATCTATAAAAAGAATCTTTTTAACAAACATAAGCTGAAAATGATTTTTGGAACAACTGTAAATGTCCTTATGGATGATCATAGTGCAATATTTAATCCTAATAAAACACATATTACTGAAAACATATGTTCGGGTAATATTGAGAAAGAAAATATATTTATTACTGATATATGTTATCAACAGGTAAAAAGAACAGAAGTATTCAAGAAGAATGACTATATAGGAATAAGGAATTTTTGTGATCATAAAGCTCTATATGTTTTTTCTGAAGCTGCTGATGATGATGCTTCATCAGTAATCGCTAAAAGTGGAATTACAGTAATAAATGTAAAAAAAGTTTTTGAAATACTTGAAAAAAAAACGTTCACCATCAGTACACTTATGCTTAAGTTGAATGCATCCATAGAAGATATAACAAGTGCGTCGTACAGCGCTTATAATATTTTAAGAAAAATGTTTGAAACATATGAGGATATATGTATTAGCATAGCAAATTACAATATTCAGAATGAGAATCTGAACGTGTATCCTGTTTCACTTACCGTAATGAATCCGGATGGTTTAAAAAATCTATACAAGATATTAACAAAAAGAAATTGTATTTGGAAAATCGTTCCAAGAAGCTATCTAGAAGCACACAGGTATGGTTTACTTATAGGTTCCTCAGATTCCGAAGGTGAGCTATATTCAATGCTTTTTAACAATACTGATACTGAAACAATATACTCAAAAGCAGTTTTTTATGATTATATAAACCTCTTATCTGACAGACATGCTGAATTATTAAAAGAATCAAAAAGAATTAAGTCAATGAATGAATTTAGGAATTTTAATAAATTCCTGTATAAATGTGCAACTGAATGCAATATTGTTCCTATCGCTACATGTTTTTCAAAAGATGTTTCAAAAAGGGAACTTATGACTACAAATGAAATGATATCGGAATTTTCTTATCTTGACAATGAAACAGCTAAAAAAGTAGTTGTTGATAATACGAGACGGTTAAATATGGAAATAGAAAATGTTTCTCCTATATCAAAAGCTGTTAATCTTGATGATCTCGTAAGCAGCGCATATCTTTCAAATATAGATGATTCGTCAGATTCATATAAAAAAGAAATTTCAATGGTATCTTCAGAAAAAATTGCTGGAATAATACTTCTTATAAAGGAACTGATTGATACTCTAAGAAGAAAAGAAATTCTTTTTCAAGTTGAATCTGTCCAGACTCCATACATTTTAAGTAAACTCCTTAAAGATGAAAGTTATATTAATCTTCATACTGATGATTTTAAGATACATATACAAAGTGACATGCTTGAGGAGACATTTGATATTATAAAAGATATATGTAAAAATTATCAACCTTTTTTTGTTAAGTATGATAGGTATTCGGCAGTGCATCTATTACCTTTAGGATATACCATTTATGATTTTTCTCCAATGATATTGAAGGGAAACGAAATGGTTACACAATATAAAGATGAAGTATTAAAAGAATTCTTTTCAACTATATTCATACAGCCGGATCTTGATCTTTTAATGATTAAGAACCTTATGCATTTAACAAATGATTATCCCTCAGAGGATCAATTAGATAAAAGTACATATGAAAATATTGATTTATGTACTTCAGATAATAAGACCATAGATGTAATAAACATGATTAAACCTGCATCAAATAATGAATTTGTCAGATGCATGGGATTAATCTATGGTAAGGGAACGTGGTATGACAATGCTGAAAACCTGATACATGAGAAACTCGCAGAGATATACGATGTTATTTGCTTTAAATATGAATTTCAGGATGAATTAAAGAATAATGAGATGTACAAAGAATCAAAGAGAAAAATAAAAGAATGCATAACATACGAAGAAGCACTAGTGCATTCAAAGAATTTAACAATATTAAAATGGTACAGTGATAATTATCCAAAACAATTCAGACTTGAATACATAAACAGATATAGGGATTTATCAAAATTCAGCAGTGAGTTTGTAATCAAAAAATCTGATGTCTCGATTTCTTTAAAAGATAGATATATACACGATGATTCTATGCAAACAATCACAGAGCCACTTGATACCATAACTTATATAAATGACGAAATGCTCGATAATATTATTTCTAACAGACCTTATTCCAGTATTGATGATTTTGCAATAAAGAATTCTATAGATGATGATTTATTAAGAAAAATAAAAAATGATGGGTATCTTGATAGTCTTAATAAAACAGACCAGATAGATATTATGACTATGTTTGAATAGAGAAATGAAATGATGATAACCAAGTTAATTATTAAATGCATTAGATGAAAAAAAGTTGACAAAAAAAATCATATGTGTTAAAGTTTGATAGTACAAAAGAGTGGCTCGCCACTCTTTAATTTATGATAAGGAGAAACATGACTAAAAGCATAGCAAAGCAAGCAATGGAAATAGCGACAAAGCATGCTTTCAAATGGAATATTGAAGTGCTTGATACAGAATTTGTAAAAGAAGGTTCTGAAAGATTTTTAAGGATATACTTATACAAACCTGAAGGTATTTCCATTGACGATTGCGAAATCGTACACAGAGCAATTGATGAAGAAATAGATATGCTTGATATAAAAGAGTCATATTACTTGGAAGTGAGTTCTTTGGGTTATGACAAAAATCTTAGAACGGACAGAGAATTTGAAATATTCAATAATACTAAAGTTTCAGTCCAATTATATAAACCAATGGAAAAAGAAAAGAAGTTTGAAGGAATTTTAATAAAAAGAGATCAGAATACAACTGTTTTAAAAATTGAAAATTCTGAAATCATTTTTGAAAATAAAGATATCGCAAAGATAACCCGTGTTTTTGAATAATAAGGAGGATTAGAATGAGAAAAGAACCAATATCAGATTTAAGACAAAATACAGATTTAATTGATGCTATAAAGCAAATCGAGAGAGAAAGAGGAATAGATGGGAAGACTTTAATAGAAGCCATCGAAGCTGCATTAGCTTCTGCATATAAAAAGCATACTAAATCAGAACAGAACATTGAAGTTAATATGGATGTAAACACTGGTGAAGTTAAACTTTTCAAAATTAAAAACATAGTAGATGAAATAGTTGATGAAGAGAATGATATGTTAATTGAAGATGCACGTCAGTATGCAGATGTTGAAGTTGGATATTGCTTAAAGTTTGAAGAAGAAATGCTGCCAAGAGAATTTGGACGTATTGCAGCTCAAACAGCAAAGCAGGTTATATTACAAAGGATAAAGGATGCCGAGAGAGTTAAAATTCTTGATATTTATGAAAATAAGCTTAAAGAGATTGTTAATGGAGTAGTAAGAAGACTGGAGAATGATACAGTATATCTTGATCTTGGAAACACAGAAGCAATCCTTCCTAAAAAAGAGCAGGTACCAAGTGAACGATATGGTATCAACTTTAAATTTAAGGCTTTCGTATTTGATGTTAAGAAAACAAGTAAAGAACCTAAGATTTTTGTGTCCCGTACGCATCCTGATCTTGTTAAAAGACTATTTGAAATGGAAGTTCCAGAAATTCAAAGCGGAATTGTGGAAATAAAGGACATAGCACGTGAACCAGGAGCAAGAACAAAAATAGCAGTCTATTCATCAGACTCTAATGTTGATGCCACAGGAGCATGTATCGGGCACAAGGGAATTAGAGTTTCTAATGTTGTAGAAGAGCTTAGAGGAGAAAAAATCGATATTATTGAATGGAGCCCGAATCCTGCTCAATATATATCATCTGCCTTAAGTCCAGCTGATGTTTCTAGAGTTGATGTTATTGAAGTTGAAAACTCGGAAGGTAACAGGGAGATTAAAGCAAGAGTTACTGTACCTGACAATCAGTTATCACTTGCTATTGGTAAAGAAGGACAGAATGCGAGACTTGCAGCAAAACTTACCAATTGGAAAATTGATATAATTCCTGAATCAGAACTGAGAAGAATTATTGAAGAACAGCTTCTTTCAGACGATTCACTTATTAAGGAATCCAGACCAGTAAGCCAGCTTGACGCTCTGTACATTGAAAATGCAAATGAGAAGGATATTGATGAAGAGTAAGAAGATTCCGATGCGGATGTGTTTGTCATGTAGAATAATGAAACCTAAGAAAGAGTTAATCCGTATTGTCCTTTCAGAAGATAATAAAGCTTTAGTAGACTTGACTGGAAAGAGAAACGGACGAGGAGCATATATTTGTGATGATTTACAATGTCTTATCAAAGCTAGAAAAGCGAAAAGTATTGAAAGAACTTTTTCAATATTAATTGATGATAATATATATAATGACTTGGAGGAGTACATAAATCGAAAATAACAACATTTTAAAAATGATAGGATTGGCTGTAAGAGCCAGAGAAGCAACAACAGGAACTGCCATTTGCATTGATGATATTAAAAAAAACAGAATTAAGCTTTTATTTATTGCTTCTGACTGTTCAAATAATACAAGAGAAAAGGTAAAAGGCGCGATAGGAGATAGAAATATTGAAGTGATAGAAATATTTTCTAAAGGGCAATTAGGAAGCATTATTGGAAAAGATGAAATATCTGTTGTGGGAATAAAAGATTTTAATTTTGCAAAAGGTATTAGCGACAAGATAACCAAGGAGAACTAAATGGGGAAAAAAGTAAACGAGTTAGCAAAAGAGATAGACAAAAAAGCAAGTGAAGTACTAAGAAAATTAGAGCAAATGGGTGTTAACAGTAATGTCAATACTGTTTTAACAGATGAACAAGAACAGATGATTTATGATATTTACAGAATTAGAAATACATCTGCAAAACAGACTACTAAAACAGTAAGCGTTTCCTCAGGAGACACTTTGGTATCATCAAAAACAGTTGTCATTAAAGCTCCAGAAAAACAACAGGTTAAAGCAAAAAAAGATGCGGAAGATGAAAAACCTATGGTTGTTGTCGTGAAAACAACAAAAGGCGGTGAAACAAAGTCGACAATCAAACATTTAAAGCAGGAACCTGAAAAACATGAAGAACAAAAAAAGGAAGTTCCTCCAAAACCCCAAGAGAAAAAAGTTGTTGTAGTTAAAACTCCTGAAGTTACAGTTCCAAAAAAAGAAGTTATGGTTCAAGCACCTATTGAAGATAAAATTGAAGAACCTGTAGTTGAAAAGGCTCACATTGAAATCAAGACAGAAGTAATACCTGAAGTAAAGGCAGAAGCTGTCCTGTCGCAAAAGAATGAACAAAAATCTGTCGAACATATAAAATCTGATAAAGACAGGAATGCCCAAAGAGAAGAGAAAAAAGAAAAAACATATAATGAGCAGAAAGCTTATAAAGACAAGACTTTTATACCTAAAGAAAGAACGGATAAGCAGTATCCTCCAAGAGATAACAGAAATGATAAAGGAGGATATCAGCAAAGAGATACCAGAACAGACAGGCCTTATACGCCAAGATCTACAGACAAACCATATACACAAAGAACAACAGACAGACCATATACACCAAGAACAACAGACAGGCCATATACACCAAGACCTAATGACAAAAATCCAGGATATACACGTACTGATTCTTCTGGTGGATATAAACCTAGAACACCAGGGCAACCAGGACAATTCCAAGGCTATAACAAAGACAAAGACCAATCCTATGATAATAGGAACAGGCCTCCTTTCAAAAAACCTGGTGACAGAGATAAAACTGTAGAAGATACACGTCCAAGAATTGAAAAACCAAGAGTAATAAAAAAAGAATTTATTAAAAAAGACCAGGAAAAAGTATTAAACAAAGATACTAAGAAAGAAACTGCTGTTGCGAAATCAATAGCTTCAAAACAGACAAAGTATGAAAAAAGAGAAATAATTACTCCTAAAAGTGCGATTGATACTGTTATGCTTACAGATGATGAAATATTCAGCACATTCTATAGAGATAACGGCGCAAAAAAAAGAAGGAAAAAAAGAGAAGATATCCAACCTAAAATCGAGATTCTCAAATTCGTAAAACTCCCACCTGAAATGTCAGTTAAGGAATTTGCTGAAAAAATCAAAAAGACTGGGGCTGATGTATTATCTAAACTGCTGAGTATGGGATCTGATATCATGAGCATTAATGAAAATATTGATTTTGATACTGCTTCATTAATTGCAGACGAATTCGGCATAACGTGTGAAATGGAAAATGTTATGACCGAGGAAGATATCTTGTTTGATGATCAAGAAGACAACATGGAGAATCTTGAAGAGAGACCTCCTGTAGTAGTCGTTATGGGACATGTAGATCATGGAAAGACATCTCTATTGGATTATATTAAAAGTTCCAATGTTGTAGCAACGGAGGCTGGTAGAATTACGCAGCATATAGGTGCATACAGAGTTAAAATCAATGAAAGATACATTACATTTTTAGATACTCCTGGCCATGAAGCTTTTACTGCTATGAGAAAAAGAGGAGCTGATGTTACAGACATAGCAATTATAACTGTTGCCGCTGATGATGGAATTATGCCGCAGACTGTTGAAGCTATTAACCATGCTAAGGCAGCAAATGTAACTATAATAATTGCAATTAATAAAATTGATCTTCCTACTGCAAACCCAGACAGGGTAATGCAACAGCTTATGGAGCATAATCTTGTCGCAACAAAATTCGGAGGAGATACGGAGTGTATTCCGGTTTCAGCTAAAACAGGAGAAGGAATAGATACTCTTTTAGACACTATACTATTGTCTGCAGATATTCTTGAATTAAAATCAGATCCGAACAAGCAGGCAAAAGGTATTGTTCTGGAGTCTCGTGTGGAAAAAGCAGGTACTGTCACGACTCTTCTTGTGCAGAGAGGAAGCCTGAAAAAGACTGATTATATTATATCAGGAACATCAGTAGGCCATATTAAAGCACTTTATGATGACAGGGGAAAAAATATTGATATAGCAGGACCATCAATGCCAGTAGAAATCCTTGGGTTAGACATGCCTCCTGAAGCTGGAGAGATATTCTATGCAGTTAATGATGAAAGAACAGCAAAAACTTTGGCTGAAAGAAGAAAATTCGAAAGACAAGTAGCTAAAACTTCACATAAACTTACGACTCTAGATGATCTGTTTGAACAGATTAAGTCAGGAAATGTTAAAGACCTTAATATTATCGTAAAAGCAGATGTACAGGGTTCTGTAGAAGCTATTACAGATTCATTTAAAAAACTTTCCACTGACGAAGTAAAAGTGCATATCATACATGGAGCAGTAGGAACTATAACTGAAACGGATGTATCTCTGGCTGAAGTATCGAATTCAATTATAGTCGGATTTAATGTAAGACCTTTAGGCAATGTAGTAGAAATAGCTAAGAATGCTTCAGTTGACATAAGGCTATACAGCATAATATATGATGCTATTGAGGATGTTAAGAATGCAATGGCTGGAATGCTGGACCCTAAAACTAAAGAGGTCGTTTATGGTCATGCACAGGTAAGAGACACCTTTAAGATAACTGGAATCGGAACTGTTGCAGGCTGCATGGTACTAGATGGCAAGATAATCAGAAATACTAATATAAGGCTTGTACGTGATGGTATAACAATTTTTGATGGTGCATTAAGCTCACTCAAGAGATTCAAAGAAGATGTTAAAGAGGTAGCTGCAGGTTATGAATGTGGTATGTCAATTGAAAAATTCAATGACATAAAAGTTAATGATATAATCGAGTGCTATAAAATCGAGGTGATTAAAGAGTGAAGGAAAAAAGAGTTGAACGGCTGAATAATGAATTTAAAAGGGAAATATCATCCATTCTTTCAGAAGAGATTAAAGATCCAAGACTTACTGCTATTGTTTCCATTGTCAATGTAAATATTACGAATGATCTTTCATATGCTGATATACATGTAAGTATGTTAGGAGATGAAAAACAAAAAAAAGACAGTCTTGCTGCTATTATAAATTCAGCAGGTTATATTCGGAAATTGCTTGGACAAAGAATGATGATCAGATACATCCCTCAATTAAGATTTAAGTATAATGACTATATAGAACAAGGTATAAGGATAAGTAAACTGATTGATGAAGTTAACAAAGATAGCAAATCAACTGAATGAAGATATCAGTAAATATGATAATTTTCTGATTTTACCGCATGTTATGGCAGACGGAGATGCTGTAGGCTGCTGTATTGCAATGGCTAGATATATAAAATCAAGAGGAAAAAAAGCTTTAATGGTAATGGAGGAGAAAGTTCCTTATATCTATTCTTTCATGGAAAATTCTTGCGATATAGAAATTTATACACCAGCAAAAACATATAATTATGACATATGTATTGCGATTGATACGGGCGATATAAAAAGATTAGGTAAAAGAAAAATTTTATTTGAAAATCATATTTCATATAATATTGATCATCACAAGACTAATGATGGTTATGCTGTATATAATTATGTAAATGAGGATGTTTCATCTTCAGGAGAAATAGTATATGAAATTTTCCAAAAGATGAAAGCATCGCTCGACCATGATATAGCTCAAGCTCTTTATGTAGCAATAGCTACAGATACAGGAGGATTCAGATATCAGAATACCAATAAGAAAAGCTTTATAATATCTGCAAGGCTTATGGATTACGAGCTTAACATCGAGAAAATATCTGAATGGGTATTTGAACGTACCAATATGAACAAACTACATCTTTTTGAGAACACTATACAGAATATAAGATTTCATTGTAATAACAGAGTTGCTGTATCAACCTTAAGAACCAGCGAGTACATGCATCTTGATGTTACTGATGAGGATTTTGAGGGTCTTGTAAACATTGTAAAAAATATTGAGGGAGTAGAAATAGGAATATTTCTAAGAGAAAGACCTGATAAAAAGGAAGTTAAAGGGAGTCTTAGATCAAATACTGATAATGTAGATGTATCTCTAATTGCGAAAGCTCATGGTGGCGGCGGGCATGCAAGAGCTGCTGGGCTAATCAGCAGTAAGAGCATCGATGCTGTTTATACAGGAATCATACGAAGCCTTAATGAAGTATATAAATGTACGGAATAATCAATCTTTTTAAAGAAAAGGGAATAACCTCCTTTAAGCAGATAAATATGCTTAAAAAAATTTTTCCAGATGTCAAAATCGGTCATACAGGTACTCTCGATCCAATTGCAGACGGAGTACTGATAGTATGCATTGGAAAAGCGACAAGATTAGCTGACTATATTCAGGCTCAAAAAAAGATATATAAAGCAGAGATGATTTTAGGCTTATCTACAGATTCATATGATATAACAGGAAAAGTATTAAATTGTGTTGCATCTGATAATGTTGCTAATCATGAAATTGAAATTGCAATAAATTCATTTATTGGGAAACAGTCACAAAGGCCACCGATATTTTCTGCAAAAAAAGTAAATGGCATGAAATTATATGAATATGCTATAAAAGAAAAGCCAGTTGAAATAAGAGAATCATATATTGAGATAATACATATTAACAGCATTCAAATAGATAATACTTCATATAATGGTATACCTATGAAAAGACTATCGTTCGAAGTAGAGTGTTCAAAGGGAACATATATCAGGAGTTTGTGTCATGATATTGGTGAACAGTTGCAAAAAGGTGGAACTATGTCAGCCTTGACCAGAATGCAGGTCGGAAATTTTAAAGTTGCTGATAGTTATACCATTAATGAAATTATAAAGTCAAAATCTGAGGGAATAATTGAAAATATCTTTATCCCAATTGAAAATGCAATTAATCTTCCTTTCATTCGTTTAAATAGTCAAGATAAAAGAAAATATATTAATGGTGTTAAATTTGAAATCAGAATTGTTGCCGGAGACTATATAATTGAAGATATGGATGATAAGATAATAGGGATTGGCTCTGTGGATGAAAATTGTTTACTAAAGGGAAAGGTAATGTTGAATGAAGATTATTAGAAGTGATGAACAATATATATTCGAAGGCAGGAATGTCATAGCACTTGGGAATTTTGATGGTCTTCATATTGCTCACAAACAGCTTATATTGACGGCTGTAAGGATTGCAGAAGAGAATAATCTTAAGTCTGTTGTATATATTTTTGATTCACATCCAGTTACAGTGACAAGAAATACCCAGCCAAGGCTTATAACCGATTTTGAACAGAAAATTGAGATAATAAGCAGCCTTGGCGTAGACTACATCTATCTTCAGAAATTTGATACAGAATTTTCCATGTTAAAACCTGAAATTTTTATTAAGTATATCTTAAAAAGAAAATTATCTTGCGCTCATGCTGTTTCCGGGTTCGATTATAAATTTGGATATATGGCTCAAGGAGATACAGGGTTTTTAAAAGATTTCTGCATTAAAGAAAATATTAATGTCACAGTACTAGAAAGAATAGATTATCTTGGTGAACCGGTCAGCGCATCAAGAATAAGAAATCTGCTTGGACAAGGAGATATCCAATATGTCAATAATCTGTTAGGTAGAAAGTACCAGATAAGAGGAATAGTAGAGAAAGGTAAATCAATCGGGAGTTCAATAGGATTTCCCACTGCTAACATTTTACTTACAGAAGATATGCAGATACCAGCCTTCGGCGTATATCAGACTATTACGACTATTGATGACATAAAGTACAAGAGTATTACTAATATAGGTAATAATCCAACTGTTAATGACAAAAATACAGAGATAACTACATGTGAAACTCATCTGATTGATATATCAGAAATTAATTTATATGGAAAAAAAATATATGTTGATTTTATAAAAATGATAAGAAAAGAACAAAAATATCAGTCTCTCGAAATGCTTAAGAAAGCAATAACAGAAGATATTTCACTTGTTAAATCATATGATGAGTAGTATACTCTAAAATACATACTTATTATGTCTTGAATTCAGAAATGAGGTGAAAGAATGAAAAGTACTATAGCTTTTCCAAATTTATTCGGAGGATTTGAATTATCAGTAAACAGAGTTGCCTTTTCAATAGGCAGATTCGAAGTTTATTGGTATGGACTGCTTATTGCAATCGCAGTATGTCTTGCAGTCGTCCTTGTACTAATGGCAGCCAAAAAATATAATATTAATGAAGACGATTTACTAAATATATGTCTTATCGGTATTATTGTTGGGGTCATAAGCGCTAGATTGCTTTATGTTTTGGGACGTTTAGACCAGGAATGGACATTTGCAGATATTTTAAATGTCCGAGATGGAGGAATGTCTATATTCGGAGCTTTGATAGGTGGATTTATAGCTACTGCTATATATTGTAAAATTAAAAAGATTAATTTCTTAAAGCTAGCAGATTTGGTTGTGCCATATATTGCTTTAGCACAGGCTATTGGCAGATGGGGTAACTTCATTAACAAAGAAGCTTATGGCATACCTGTCAGACCAAGTAGCATTCTAAGCAGTCTGGCAATGACAAGCATGAAGATAGGTGGTAATGTTGCTGGTTCAATAGAAGAAGAGCTTTATAAGCTTGGATTGGTTGATGCTTCATTAGTAGCAAATGTCAATGGTAATACATTTGATTATATAGGAGTACATCCGACATTTTTCTATGAGTCGATACTTAATCTCTCATTATTCTTGATATTAATATTAGTGGCAAGAAACGGTAAATACTTTAATGGACGTTCATTATGTATTTATATGGCTTCTTATGGGTTGTACAGATTCTTCATAGAAGGAATCAGGATTGATCCTCTTTATCTATTTGATACAGGTATTAAACTTTCAAGATTAATTGCATTAATAAGTGCTATTTTCTTTGGTATTATGCTTATACTAATAACTATTCTCAGATCAAAAGATAAAAAGTTATTTATGAAAGCTTTGATTGATGAAGAGGAAATTCAGGTAGGTAAATCGGATTACAAAGATCTTCTTACTGATAAAGACACATATATACCTGATAATAACACAGAAATTGATACAACATCAAATGATGATAAGAAGATAGAAAAAGAGGATTCTGTTGACAAATAGAAAGTTAAAGCTATAATAAAACAAGTCGGGGTGTGGCTCAGTTTGGTAGAGTACTTGAATGGGGTTCAAGGGGTCGCAAGTTCGAATCTTGTCACTCCGACCAGACAAATCGATTATCTTTGGTAATCGATTTTTAAATGGAGGAATAATGAAATATTCAGTAAAAGAGTTGAAGGAACAAGCAATATCATTGGGATTCTCAAACGCATCAGAGTTGAACATCGCTTCATTAGTTTTTATGCCTGAAGTCAGACAGATGTGTAACTCTGACTTATGTCATAGTTTTAATAAAAACTGGATGTGTCCTCCGGCGATAGGAACACTTGAAAGCGCTGCAGAAAGGGTGAAAGAATATAATTTCGGCATGATTGTACAGACTACTGCAGTAATGGAAGATGAATTTGACTATGAGACAATACAATCAACAGAAAAAAAGCATAAAGATAACTTTTTTAAACTAATAACGGAACTAAAGAAAAATTATTCATATATTCTTCCTATGAGCGCAGGAACATGTTCTATATGCAGTAAATGTACCTATCCAGACCAGCCTTGCAGATTTCCAGATAAAGCAATAGGTTCAATGGAATCATATGGATTATGGGTAAGCAAGGTTTGTGAAATGTCATCTATTCCATATTATTATGGTAAAAATACACTGACATTCACAAGCTGTTATTTACTGAAGTAGGTATTGATTTGTTTTAGTAGAAATTATTTGAATTTAATACTACAAATATTGATAATTTAAATATTTACCTTTATTTTTATAAAAACTAATAATATAATAAGAGAAAAGTCATCTGACTTTCATTTAAGGGTCAATTACAAAAGAAAGCCTGGTATGCGAATGATAAACGAAATCGAACTTTTGGAGAATAACAAGATTTATATTGTAGGTAGCATTGCTTCTACACCGGTGTTCAATCATCAGATATATGGGGAGTCTTTTTATAACATAACTATTGAAGTTCAAAGACTCAGTAAACAGACTGATATGGTACCAGTATTGATTTCTGATCATCTTCTTGATATTAGTCTGCTAAGAATTGGAACAATAATTGAAATTAAAGGACAGGTAAGATCCTACAACAATCTTGACAAGACAGAAAAGAAAAGATTAGTTGTAAACATATTCGCAAGAGAAGCTAAAATTTTGGAATCAATTGAAGGTATAGATAGTTTTAATGATGCTTTTTTTGATTCATTCATATGTAAAGAACCAAATTTCCGAATCACACCTTTTGGCAGAGAAATATGTGATTTACTCATTGCAGTAAACAGAGCATATAAGAAAAGCGACTATATTCCATGTATTTGTTGGGGAAGAAACGCAAGATACTGTGAAAATATGCAAGTAGGAACTCGTCTTAAAATATGGGGAAGGTTTCAAAGCAGGCAATATGAAAAAAAGGATCAATATGGTAATATCATTACCAAAACAGCCTATGAAGTATCTGTTATAAAACTAGAAAAAGCAGAGGAAGATAAATGAGGATTAATTTAGATGATTGCATAAGTTTTGCTAAAGAGTCAGAGTTTGACAATATAGTTATAAAAGCAAGACAGGCTAATGAATTGCTAAAAAGCAGAAAAGGTAAAGGTTCAGATTTTTTAGGATGGATGGATTTACCAGATAAAATCACAGACGAAGAAATACAAAATATTACTGTTACAGCAAAAAAAATACAGATGCAGTCAGATGTACTTGTCGTAATAGGAATAGGAGGTTCTTATCTTGGTGCAAGAGCTGCTATAGAAGCTTTGACTGACACTTTAAATAAAAAAGGAACAGAAGTAATATATGTCGGGAATAACATAAGCGGAAAGTATGTAGAATCTGTACTTGAATATTTAAAAGATAAAGATTATTCCTTGAATGTTATAAGCAAATCAGGAACAACAACTGAACCAGCAATTGCATTTAGAATATTTAGAGAAGCACTATATGAAAAGTATCAAAATGAAGCAAAAAATAGGATTTACGTTACAACTGACAAAAAGACTGGATCTTTAAGAAAAATTTCTGATAAAGAGAATTACATAAGTTTCGAGATACCTTCTGATGTTGGAGGAAGATATAGCGTACTTACTCCATGCGGTCTGCTTCCTATTGCAGTAGCAGGTATTGATATTAAACAGATGGTTGACGGAGCTAGATATTCTTTAAATAACTGTGAAGAGATGTGTATACAGTACGCATCAGCAAGAAATTTAATGTATAGCTTAAATAAGACTATAGAGATTATGGTTAATTATGATCCATCATTGCATTATCTTACTGAATGGTGGAAACAGCTTTATGGGGAATCTGAAGGTAAAGAAAACAAAGGAATATTCCCAGCAGGTGTAGACAACACGACTGACCTTCATTCAATGGGACAATATATTCAAGAAGGAATAAGAAATATTTTTGAAACTGTTGTCTATTTAAAAGATGATATGTCATCAATATGTATACCAGATACGAATGATAATTCTGATGGACTTGATTACATTAAGAATAAACAACTTCAATATGTAAACAAAATGGCTATGAAAGGAACAAAGTTAGCTCATGTGAATGGTAATGTTCCTGTTATTTTTATTGAAATTGAGAAAATGGATGCATTTACATATGGCCAGATTGTATACTTCTTTGAAAAAGCATGTGGAATAAGCGGATACATTTTAGATGTAAATCCTTTTGATCAGCCAGGAGTTGAGGCATATAAAAAAAGCATGTTTAAATTATTAGGGAAACCGGGTTATTGAAATGAGTGACAATAAAATATCTGTTAAAAAGAAAAATACAGCTAGAACAAGAAAATTAAGTAACAAAGTTATTGTTATTATCTCTGTCATTGTACTATTCCTATTGTGCATTATAATTTCGATTTTAATCTTTTTTGACATGATGCATAATTCAATTTATGAAACACCTAGTCCTACTCCGAGCCAGAATATCGAAACAATTACACTTCCTCCTAGTGAGACAAGCTCACTGGAACCTACAGAATCAAATATACCTGATGATAAATTAAATTATGAACCAGAAGATGATATTGAATATCTTCTTTTATTTGGATTGGCTGATTATGATCTCGCTGATGTAATATGGATTGCTTTTATCAATTGGACAGATAATACAATAGATTTTTTGAGTATTCCAAGAGATACTTATCTTAGATATTCAGACAGACATAAACCTGAATACTGGAAAATTAATTCTTACTATAATAGTTACGTAAATGATGAATGGGTAAAAACTTCAGATTCGGCTTCATCAATGAATTTACTAGGTGCATATGAAATACTCTTATCAATTGACATGGATAATTATGTTAGAATATCGTATGATACTGTTCAAAAAGTAGTAGATGCTATGGGCGGTATTGAATATGATGTTCCATTTGGAATGTATTATTATGACTTTACAGAAGGTCATGAATTAACAATAGAAATTGATAAAGGTTTGCAGGTTTTAAATGGAGAAGATGTTGTGGATTTTCTA
>JAAYBX010000081.1 GCA_012729955.1 Clostridiaceae bacterium | reverse complement strand
GTTCCTCAGCCTGTTTTGCAAAACCGGAAAAACCTATATTGTAATGTACCTCATTAAGACTGAGTATGTCAGGTGAATACTGCTTTATAACCTCAGCGGCCTGTGCCAAATCTCTTCTTCTGTCTTTGCCATAACTCAATCCAGAGCAGATATTGTATGTCATTAATCTTATATCCATAAAAACCTCCACCCTTATTATATTACAAACAACGCAAAATTACTGCTAGCGAACTAATAGATTTACATCGAACATATATTCTGATAAAATACTGTCGGACAGTATAAAATTTATAGAAAGATCAGAGGCAATATTATGGCACAGATAATCAAGGCATATTCACAGGAGGTCCCTGCATTCAGGTTCATTGGCAGGAAATATACAAATAAAGACAGAGTAAATGGCAATTACAGCGCAAAATGGGGTGAATGGTTCCAGAACGGCTGGTTTGACCAGGTAGAAAAGATGACAGATAAAAAAAGAGATTACGAGGATTCGGATGCATACATAGGCTTAATGAGATGCAAGGAAAACGAGGAATTTGAGTACTGGATAGGGATTTTCATGCCCGAAGGGACAAAGATATCAGAAGGTTTCTCATACATTGATTTTCCAAAAAGCAGGCTTGGAGTATGCTGGGTATACGGTAAAGAATGTGATTTATACATGCACGAGGAAGAATGTGCAAAAGAACTGGTAAGCAAAGGATTTGAGATAATACCTGATAAAAAAGGCGTATACTGGTTTTTTGAAAGATATGGCTGTCCGCGTTTTACCACACCTGATGATAAAGGCAATGTAATACTGGACATATGCCACTATATTAAGTAATACTTAATTATCTGCTTTCTTAACACTGTATATGTTGTCGAAGATGCTTAATAATGATACAATTAATAGAACGTTTAGGAGGTAATATGACTCTACCAGTTGCACTTCAGTTATACTCAATCAGATATGATCTGGACAAAGATTTCGAAAATGTAATCAGAAAAGTAAAAGAATTCGGATATGATGGTGTGGAGTTCGCTTCACTATATAACAAGAAACCCGAATATGTAAAAAATCTATTGGATGAAACAGGATTAGTCCCTATATCAGCGCATGTCGCATTGGATGATATGTTAAAAGATCCCGATGAGGTATTCAACACATATGCACAGATAGGGTGCAGATATATTGCGGTCCCTTACCTTCCGGAAGACAGAAGGCCAGGAAAACATCTTTTCTATAAGACTCTTGAACAGATTGCTGAATTAGGCAAAAAAGCAAAACAAGCTGGATTGCAGCTTCTTTATCACAATCACGACTTCGAATTTGTAAAAATAGATGATAAATATGCTCTTGATATTATTTACGAAACAATACCCAAGGAATATTTACAGACCGAAATTGATACCTGCTGGGCAAAAGTCGCAAAACAGGATCCTGCAGAGTATATAAGGAAGTATAAGGGAAGAACCCCGGTCGTTCACTTAAAAGACTTCTATAAAGAGGAAATCGGAAAAGACGTTAAGTTGTATGACCTTATAGGCATAACTTCAAAAGATGACAAGCCTGCTGATAAAGTATCATTCAGTTTTATGCCTTTGGGTTTCGGCCAGCAGGATATACCGAAAATACTAAACGCTTCAAAAGAAGCCGGAGCAGAATGGGTAGTAGTGGAGCAGGATATGCCTCAGAGCGGCAGGACTGCATTGGAATGTGCAAGATTAAGCATAAAATATTTAAATAACCTTATTTGGTAAAACAGGAGGAAGAAATGTCAGAAGATATTCTCAACAAGTTCAAACAGGTTCAGGACGAGAAGAAGAGTGCAGAATCAGACAAAGTGCTCAAAATAGGTATCATAGGTACTGGCTGGATAGCAGAACCTCATGTTACAGCATATCTGAAATGCAAAGATGCTAAAATAGTCGCATGTGCTGATCTAGTAGATGGAAAAGCTGAAGCTTTCTGCAAGAAGATGGGTCTGGAAAACGTACGTCTTTACAGAAATCATAAAGAGCTTTTAGATAATGAAGAACTGGATGCAGTAAGCATATGCACATATAACTGCACCCATGCAGAATGCGCAATTTATGCTCTGGAAAAAGGCGTGAATGTGCTTCTTGAAAAACCTATGTGTGTGACATTGGATGAAGCTATTGCCATAATGAAAGCAGAAAAGGCATCAAATAAGATTTTATCAATCGGATTCCAGCCCAGATTAGATGAAAATATGAAGATGATTAAAAAAATAGTACAAAGCGGAGAGCTTGGAGAAGTTTACTATATCCAGACCGGCGGTGGAAGAAGAAGAGGAATTCCTACACCTTTCGGTACATCCTTCATAGCTAAAGATACAGGCGGAATAGGAGCTTTGGGAGATATCGGATGTTATTCACTTGATATGGTACTGAACGCAGTAGGGTATCCAAAACCTCTGACGGTTTCAGGATACAAATCAGATTTCTTTGGAAAGAGACCTAATTATTATCCTAATCATCCTGAATATGCAGCCGCTTTCGGAGTGGACGATTTTGCTGCAGCATTTGTAAGGCTTGAAGGAGGTATAGTTCTGGATTTCCGTATATCATGGGCTATGAATATGGATACCGCAGGTGATACTCTGATACTCGGAACAAAAGCAGGTTTAAGGATTCCTTCAACTGAATGCTGGAATGGATCAGTCGGAGGTGCTATGAAGCTTTATCATGAAGTATGCGGTAAGCAGGTCGAAACAGTTATTCCGATTATTGAAACCAAAGGAAATCTTTTTGACATGAAGATAAGGACATTCTTAGATGCAGTCATTGAAGGCGGTGAATCTCCAATACCATCAAGCCAGATACTGTACAACCAGGCTATTATTGATGGAATAAACAAATCAGCTGAGCTTGGCAGGGAAATTGAAATTGAGATACCGCAGATTTAATCATAAACGAAATGTAATAATTTAAAACTTTGAGAGCGCTTTTAAAGCGCTTTCATATTTCCTAACTTATCATTGATTAATACTTACCAATTGACTAATATATTAAGTAGCAGGCAAGGGGGATTTATGGACTATAAAATTGAGAAATGGGAAAGAGAATATTTAAGAGATTATGCTAAGAAACAGCTTGAGATATCACAGCTGCCTGTAATGCAGGAACGAGTAAAACGCTGGTATGATCACAACGAGAATAAAAAAGGAAAGCCGATGATAGTTATTGAGCTTGCTTCATTCAGAGATGATGTCAGGATTCCTTTAAAGACACAGTCGGATTTTGCCAGAAATATAGAAAGCGCTATTCAGCACAACATACAAGTGCATGAGCTTTTTGATGACGATGAGGTCTGTCCGGATTTTCTGACTTTCAGCTGGGATATAACATACAAGGAATTCGGAGTAGATATTCCTGTTAAAAAATCTAAAGATGCTTTGGGCAGAGAGATAGGGTTTGAATACTTGCACCCTATAAAAGACCTTGAGCGTGATTTTAATATGCTAAAGCCTTTCACATATTCAGTAAACAGGGAAAATTCATTTGGAAGACTGGAAGCGGCAAAAGATATACTGGGAGACATACTGAAAGTTGAGCTAGAGAGCGGTTTTCAAAGATGGGGTAATATGATTACCCTTAAGGTGATTCAGCTTATGGGAATGGAAAGCTGGATGATAGCGATGATTGAAACACCTGAAATGGTACATAAACTTATGG
The DNA here is from genome assembly GCA_012729955.1 of Clostridiaceae bacterium. Taxonomy (GTDB): domain Bacteria; phylum Bacillota; class Clostridia; order DUPQ01; family DUPQ01; genus DUPQ01. The sequence continues at coordinate 3,972 of JAAYBX010000081.1, read as the reverse complement.
ATTATATTACTTCCAATATGCTTGCATATCAGCACTGGCTAGAGGATGAAAAATTGCTATCCATGAATAACGGCAATCATTATGCTGGAGCTGGAAGCAGGGGATTTACTCATGAGTTAAAGGAACCGGCTGATGGCAATGTACGCTTAAAAGACATGTGGGTAAATGTAAACTCACAGGAATCTACAGGTATTTCTCCTGATATGTATAAAGAATTCGTGTTCCCATATATAGACAGGGTTGCAAGAGAATACGGAATGGTATATTACGGCTGCTGCGAAGCGGTACATCCTGTATGGGATGCATGTCTGAAGGATCTGTCCAACTTACGCAAAGTATCCATTTCTCCATGGTGTGATGAACAGTTTATGGGTGAAAGGCTTAGGGGAACCAATATCATTTACTCAAGAAAGCCTTCTCCTCATTTTCTCGGTGTTGGTTATGATTTTGATGATGAAGAGTATAAAAAGTATATGCTAAACACATTAAGAGCTGCCAAAGGATGCAATCTTGAGATTATATACAGGGATGTATACACCTTAAGCGGTAATCAGCCTAAAGCAAAAAGAGCCGTCAGGCTCTTTAGAGAACTGGTAGATAAATACTGGGAATAAATTATCCCTTCTTAATGAATATGGTCTTTTTAAAAGGCGCTTCTGCGGATAAAAAAACCGTAAAAGCGTTTTTGTCTGTTGGCATAGCCTTATTTATGCATATACCTGAATATGCATCCTTGGTAAAATCACTTTCTATGGTCAGGAAGTACGGATGGAATTTGACAAAATGCGAATAACTGAATTTTGAGTTTTTTACAAGAAGGTTCTTTCCTTTTTTAGTTTTTAGCGAATATCCGTCTCCTTGAAGAATGCCTTCTTTATCAAACATAAGGACTGCCGCACACGGATATGGCTGATCGGCTTTTGCCTCAATGGATATTTTAGCTCCTTCAGTCAAGAAAACACAATCAAGGATAACTTCAGTCTTGGAATCTTTTCCATACATCCTGTATCCTTCAGAAGTTTTTTCAATTCTATCAAATTCCATATATCCCTCTGATAAAAACATCATATGAACACTTAAAAACTTGAACATGTATTTTACAGCCATCACATTCTTAGCAAGAACTGTCATGGAAGTCTCTCCATCCCTTATGCGGGCTATATCTGAATCTGGGAAGAAAGCGTCATAATGGGTAAAATCGAAGGGTTCGATATCGACATCACCTTTATAAAGATCTGTATATTCCATATGCTGGACATGCCTTCCGGCAAATGAATAGAATCCCTGGTCATTTATATCATATGGATTACTGCTGGACATGTCGAATATGACTTTAGCCATATATGCAAAATGGGGATTTTTATCTATATGAGCCATGACCATATAACTCTCAAAAAGAACAAAAGGATAAGTTTTTGTCCCGAAGTCCTGTCTTGTGGAATTAAGGGTATATAAAGTTCCGTCTGGTTCAAAATACTTGGCTGACATGTACAGATTACGCCTTACATGCTCTAACAGATCTGGCCTGCTTAATTCATGGGCTAATATTATCAAAGACTCATTATTCGTAAGGTTATATATAGATATGGATCTTTCTGCATATTCGCCATACTCATCACAGTCAATTCCTTCGTCAAGATATGAATTTATCTCACTCATCAGTTCAGGCATATCAAGTATATTCATTACAAGAGCAAGAGCGGATGCAAGAACCCATCTGTGATTAGGAGTGTGGAATCCGTTTCCTACCATTCCATCAGCAGACTTGGTTAAAAAGTCCATAACTGAGTTATATACTTTTACCTCTAAATCGGTAGGGGATTCCTTTTTTTGCATATGTGTTTTCAATAAACGGAATGCAGGAGCAATAATCCTGACTGAGAATGCTATACTGGTCGGATCATGCGGATTCGTACATGTAAGATCAAAAGTATTATCTGAATGCATCCTTCTTAATGAATATTTAATAGCTATTAAAGAGCGTTCTAAAAAAAGCTCTTGATTATAGAATCTGGAGAAGGGGTTGCAGTATCTTAATATAAAATATCCGGCTATGGATATTCCTCTTGAAGGTTCTGAGTATCCTGTTTCAGGATCTATTACACTTCCAAAATATTTGGAATCAGGATCCATGCACTGCCCTTCTAGAAGATTTTCAATAACATCGTCAGAACGTCTTGTTCTTTCTTTAATTAACTCTATCATGCCCTGCCTCCTCTGATCTTGACTGTATGGCTTGTTGGCGTCATGTCTGTAAAGTAAACAGTAAAAGTATCTTCAATAGGAAGGTTACTGCCTCTTAAAGTCTCACTGCTGATTGATGAGCCATTAAATGCAGGACCTACCGTGATATAGTCAGAACCTACAGAATAAGTGAAGTAGCCATCCTGAAGCTGAATGAAATCATTTCCTACAGCCTGTATGGATGCAACTGCAGAGTCAAATAAGCCATGTTTATCAAATATTATATCCAGTTTGCATGCAAGGTCATCTATTTTTGAAACAGTTATCGTTACATCTGCGCCGTTATCAAAAAGATTTATGATGGCATCTATATCGATATAACTTAGATTAGTCATTTCTCTGTCATCTTTATTGACATCTGACCCTATAATCGGTGGAATGGAATGGTCTTTTAACGGCAACCAATATCCCCACTGTCTTGTGTAATACAGCCTGAACCCCTTATCGGTTCTTTCTATTAATTCACTCTTGAAGCGTCCTTTCGGACCGAAGAATGTAGCATTAAACCTAAGTCTTAATTTTAATGCTCCGCACTGCATAGAGTAAAATAAATCCTGTTCCTTAAATATGGACTGAGATACATGGGTACCTGTCCCGTGACGGTAAACACCGTTTTTTTCAACAAACCCATTAAATGCAGATAAAGCTTCTTTTCTGGTTATTTCAAATACCTCTATGTCTAAAAGCCCTCTGTTTAGCAAAACCAGAGCAGGTATGATAAGCAGATTGTCATTATCATCTGTATCAGGATTCTCATCAATAGCCAGTGCTTTAAGCGCATATGAAAGAGCTTTATCAAAATCCTCATTCTTTAAAACGGAAGCCAGGTACATCAAAGAGCCCAGATAATCCTGAAGGTAAAGTGTAGTGCTTCTCTTCTTAAGGTTATCTTTTTCATCTTTCAAATCTACTATTGTATCATCCGGTTCAACAAGCTTAAGTACAGATGCCATAACGCTTTGTGCTGCTTTTAAGTATTTTTTGTCTCTTGTTTCACGATATATGTCACATAGCGTATGTACATAGTAGTCTGAGAAAAGATCAGCATCATCTGCTATTTCTTTCATTTCATCAACATATTGTTTCAACTGGTCATCTTTAAGGTCTTTGGCGCAGTGAAACAGCGCAGCATATTTATAAACTGTATCTTCCTTTAACTTTACTACTACAGATCTGGATGCTTCAAGATAGCTTAAAGCTGCTTTTTGGATATCATTACCTATATGCCTGTCACAGGGAGATAGTATCTTCGTGTATGTCTTAGCCATCCTGTATACATACGAAACGTTTATGACTGACAGACAGAATGACACTGGTTCATAAGATCCCTTATCGGCAAGCTCTGTTGCCTGTTTAAGGTATTCCAATACTTTATTCAGCAGTATTACAGATTTATAATATGCGGAAAAAGAGTTAAAGCATGCACTTATCATGATTAAAGCTTTCTTAGCAGAACATGCTGAAGGGCATACATAACCCTCATCTGAAAATCCGGATTTCCTAACCGTGGTTATGGTTATTGATGGACGGATGTATTTATCTGCAAGATCGGATATTAAGGTGAAATATTTCTTCATAGGTTACTCGCCTTTCATAGGAATTATAGCACGGGTGATTTATTCGTCAACATCAAATAGCCAAAGTACCCACCCTAATCTAAATATATATTTATAAAGAAACATAAATAGAGCATAAGAGATATAAATAGCTCTTTAAAAAAGTATTTGT
>JAAYBX010000080.1 GCA_012729955.1 Clostridiaceae bacterium | reverse complement strand
TATGTTGTGAAATTGCAGAAGACTCTGCTGTGCTTATGAAAAATGACGGTATTCTTCCTTTGAATAAGGATGAGAAATATCTTGTCACAGGAATGCTGTTTGAGAAAATGCGTTATCAGGGTTCTGGAAGCTCAATGATAAATGCTGTTAAAGTCACTTCTCCAAAAGAAGCTTTCCTTAAGGCAGGTATCGCATATGAATACTGTAGCGGATATGTTGAGAAAGACAATTCTCCTGACCAGTCATTAATTTCAGAAGTAATTGAAAAGAGTAAATCATATGATAAAGTTTTAGTCTTTGCCGGCCTTACAGACTATATAGAAAGTGAAGGCATGGACAGAGAAACAATGCAGTTACCAGAGAATCAGACTGCTTTGATAAACCAGCTCATAACATCAGGCAAGAAAGTAGTCGTAATACTTTTCGGAGGATCTGTTTGTGAACTGCCATTTAGGGATAATGTATCAGCAATTCTAAATATGTTTCTGCCAGGACAAAACGGCGGTACTGCCACACAAAGGCTTCTTTTTGGATCAAAAAATCCAAGTGGTAAGTTAAGTGAAACCTGGCCGGATAGTTATGATGATGTACCATATGGCAAAGACTTTGGTAAGAGTATAAATGAAGTATATAAAGAGAGCATATTTGTAGGTTACCGTTACTATCTGACAGCAAACAAGAAAGTCGCATATCCATTCGGTTACGGTCTTTCATATACAAAGTTTGAGTACAGTGATATGCATATTGATAAAAAAGATAGCAAGTATTTTGTGAGCTGTTCAGTTAAGAATATAGGCAACTATGATGGAGCAGAAGTTGTTCAGTTATATGTGAAAGCACCTAAGAGTGATGTTATTAAACCAGAGAAAGAGCTTCGTGCATTCGCGAAGGTATATCTGTCTATTGGTGAAAGCAAACAAGTGGAACTAATTATTGATGAAGACAGTTTACGTTATTACAATACAGAAGCAGGTAAATGGCTTCTTGAAAGCGGTGATTATGAAATACAGATATGTTCTGACTGTCAGAATATTAAATTATCACAGACAGTGGAAATTAGAGGAGATGAAAGTATTCCTCTTTACTCAGAGGATGTAGTATTGGCATACGAAAAGGATATAGCCGGTATATCTGATGATGTTTTCGAAAAAGTTTTAGGATACAAAATACAACCAATACCGCCCAGAAAACCGATTACTCTTGAAAGCCCATTTTCTTATTTGAAAGAAAGCTTTATGGGCAAGATATTTTTCAATGCTGTTATGTCGGTTGCAAACAAACAGCAAAAAGAAGCAGAAAAGCTGCCTGAAGGTACTGAAAAGGACAACAGACTGAAGGGAGCATATTTTATGAAAAGAGTCATGGAATCAAACTCTTTAAGAAGTATGTCCATGGCTTCAGGAAAGCTGTTTACATATAACTTAGCGCTAGGATTTATGGAGATGGCAAATGGCCATATTATAAAAGGAATTAAGCATTTTTTAACTAAAATAGAAGCACCTGAATTGCCCAAAGAAAGGGAAGATGCATAATGAGGAGTAAATTACTTGAAAACAGATTGTTTCAGAGCAGCATACGCTCGCAGAACGTAAGCGGTAAAGAAAGATGGCTTGG
>JAAYBX010000079.1 GCA_012729955.1 Clostridiaceae bacterium | reverse complement strand
CGAAAGAACATATGGTTATGTGCTTGCCTTAAGAGCAGTCATAACTGGTGATTTCATGACAGCTGATTATGCTCATATCCCACAAAGTGTTTTAGCAAGAATATCTACAAGAATAACCAATGAAGTTCACGGTATAACAAGAATAGTCTATGATATAACCGGAAAGCCGCCAGCAACTATTGAGTGGGAATAATCGCAGAAAATCCTACTACCCTTATATTTGATTACATAAAGCAATGTAACTATAAAATAGGATTAAATCATGGTGATTTATCATAAGAATACACTTGTCAGTAAAAATAACATTGTACCGCTGATTGATTATGGTTGTGCCGTTGCCCATGCTGTTCCATTTTATGATTTTACCTATATTTTTGGTGAAACCGTAAAAGGGAGAGAACCTAGCGACAGTATGACACAATGTTATATTGACGGATATGGTATTACCCGTGGAGAACTAAACAGTATGAAGAAGGATATTTATTCAGTAATGCTGTTAAGTGCTTTTAATAAAGTTAGATGGGCTTTCAACCATCATGATGCCGAAATAAAATATTACTCTTCATTTGCAAATAAGGTTTTGACAAAGACACTTGGGTTTAAAATAATTAGGAGGAATTATGCTGTCATCAATTTCTAAGATGCTAAATGAACATTTTAATAAATCACTTATCCATTTTACTGAACTAGAAGGTGGTTGGTCTGCTAAAGCATATAAAACTGAAACCAATGATGGGATATTTTTTCTGAAAGTATACGATAAGGAGAAAACTTCTACCGCAATATGGACGTCCGCGATTGATACCTATATGCCTATCGTCGTTTGGCTTCATAATAATACAGGGCTTAAGAATCGAATAGTATGTCCTATTCTAACAAACGGTGGTGAATATCGGTATGAGGATGATAGATTTATTTATCTGCTATTTCCATACATTGAAGGATATACCTTAGGTAAAAAGCCAATGTCTAATGAGCAGATAAATGAAATTGCTGAAATCATTGCAGAGCTGCACAAACATGGTGCTGAAATCCCAGTTGCTACGGATACAATTAAGGAAGATTTTACAGTTCCATTTTGCATTGAATTGAGAGCAATTCTCTTATCTTTGGGTCCATCAAAAACTAATGAAACTGTAACTATTTTAAAACAGTTTGAAGAAACAATAATAAAAAACATAAATAAAGTAGAAAAACTTTCAGATAAACTTACTAGAGAAAATTTATCATTTGTTTTATGCCATACTGATGTTCATGGATGGAACTTAATGCAGTCAGACAGGCTCATTTTAACTGATTGGGAAGGTATGAAACTGGCTCCACCCGAGGCTGATTTATTCGCTTTTATTGGAAATCGTTTTTGGCACAACTGTTCTGATGATTTTATGAAAATATATCAAACAATACATGGGGATTTTGTAGTAAATCCAGAAGTTCTTGACTTTTACCAAACTAGGCGAAGAATTGAAGATATATGTGCTTTTGCACAGGGACTTCTATACGAAAAAAATATTGATGATTCGGACAGAAAAGAATCGTTGTATCATATGACGCATGAATGTGAGGCGCTTTCAAAATAATCACAGTATAGATTAGTTACTAATAAGCATAATCTGAAGGTTAACAACTTCGAATTTGTAAGAGATATTGAATAAGTGGTTGGTAAAAAGTCAGTGCTTGAAGAATGATTTTTGATATTAAATTGATATTAAAAACTCCTCAAAAACCATAAAATGCGTAGAATAAATATATAAACTAAACGAAATTATATTAAGTTTCATCAAAAAGCACCACATATATCTTTCTTTGTAGGGAGTGGGAATGATATAACATAAAAACACTCAGAAACCTATCAATAGAGGATTTCCAAGCACTTTAATATTCAGTAAACAGAGAAACAAGAAGGATAAAGATTATCCTTCTTATTTATATAATCCCTAATGGTATAAGGACTGCTAAAAGCAGTATGTTGACTGCTGCTAAGCCGCCGATAAAGATTTTCTGAAACTTTGGGCTTCTGTCCGGAACCAGAAAAGCAGCAAGGAAAAACGGAATATATGTCGTAATGAAAACCGGGATTGCACCCCACCATGGATACACCCAGATAAACGCCGGGGTGGAAGCAAGAAAAATTTCCACTGCGCTAAAAAATGCAGCGTTTCCAACTGCAAAAAGAATACGGTTGTTGATTCCTAATATTTTCTTTTTAGGATCTTCTGGCAAAAGTTTACTCATTATAAGCCCGGCGATGGCAAACATCATGGACAATTCCCAGCTCACCCCGATGAGAAGCATGAAACTGGTACTCTCTGGAGAGACTGTCCAAAGCGCATATCCCGTTGCGGCACAAATTACGGCATTCATAATTTCATAAAACCAGTGCACCATGTACAAAGATAATCCCGCAATCACGAACCGATAATTTTTCTTGTGCAGTTCTGTGGCATATACATATACCACAAATGCAAAAAGCGCGATAAATGTCCAGTTAAAATTGACGGTACTCCGAACAGCTTCTTGTGCAAGGTCGGCTGCTCCTGTGTTACTTAAATCTCCAAACCACATAAATATCTATTCCTTTCATTTTTATTTATATCCTGTTTCATGCAATTAATATTTTTATATATTTGACATCTGTTAAGTACATTGTATGCCATCAATTTAATCAGTTCAAGGTTTTTAGAATCTTTCAGGATTTCAATATAACAAATGAATCTATTTTCTTTTCTATTTGTTCTGTATATCTTTTTACATATGGATGTAGTTTATCATACATTCTTAACTAATTGTTGAAGCAGACAGGTATAAATAGTAGAATAGAGCTAATGAAATATTCAGGAGGAAGAAAATGTCTTGTTATTATGTAATAGGTGTCCGTATAGACAACAGAGTTAATGTTTCTTTGAAGCTGCAGGAAGTTCTCACGAAAAACGGCTGCAAGATAAAAGCCCGCTTAGGTTTGCATGAAGTAAGTGAGGATGCATGCGCAAATGACGGTTTGATAATCCTTCAGCTCTGCGGTGAATTAAAAGAAGTTGAACAGCTTGTAAAGGATTTGAATAATCTTGAAGGCGTAAAGGCAAAACTTATTGATTTGAATTAGTTCTTTATATATATTCTGTCTTTAACAAACCTATCCATTTTATATGTTTAATATTAAACTTATATTATATATATATGTGTTTGTTATAAAAAAGAAATTACCATCAGATAAGTGCAGATTTGAAAATGTGACTGAATGAAAACTGGAAATATGACTGAATGGGAATGATGATTTTTTTACAGAGTATCATATTTATCAAGATTAAAATAACAGACTTTAACACACTGAAACAGTTACCTCATGAAAGCTTGAAAACATATGAGAGATGATCCTCCTGTATTTCAAAAACGGAAGATGTCTAAGATTGTGGTAAAAGACATCATAGAATAGCAAAATTAAATCCGCATTCTGACTAATTTTAAGGGAAAACTGTATTCCATGACTTATTTATAACTCTTCATAAAAAAGCTCAGTGCAATTTTTACTACGCCATCAAGTTTTATGATATGCAGGTCAATCCGGTAGCAAAGGCTAAGGAACAGGATTTTCAGCATCAAAATCGAGAAGTGTATTAAGATAGCTCCAGTCAATCTCATCCTCAAGCAGGAATGTAATATTTCCATAATCGGGAATGCTTACAAACAGCAGTTTGTCAGTAATTATAAATTGAATGATGCTTGTGACCTTGCCATCTATGACCTCTTTGTAATTTACAAGGAGTAAGACATCGTCAATATTGATGGTGTAACCTTCTG
>JAAYBX010000078.1 GCA_012729955.1 Clostridiaceae bacterium | reverse complement strand
TTCCGCTTAGGTTTTCTCTGGTAATAAGATTAAGCTTGTCAACATTTATCTGCATCTGTTTGAATTTAGGTACAGTAAAAATAAAATTCAATCCCATTACTGCAACAATAGCCGTACAGGATATTATCAGTATCCATGAAAGGCCTTGTCCATAACGTATTGCCATTATAATACCTCCTATAGCCATCATAGGAGCTGAGATAGCCATTCTTAGAGTCATGTCAAGAAAATGCTGTACTTGAGTTATATCGTTAGTGCATCTGGTTATAAGGGAAGCTGTAGAGAATTTATCAAACTCTGTTAGTGAAAAAGATTCCACTCTTGTAAATAAGGTATCTCTTATATCTGCTGAGAATTTGGCAGATACCTTTGAAGAAATGAATCGTGCAAAAATCTGGCATATAATACCAATTAGTGCAACAGCAAGCATTATGCCTCCAGTTTTAAGTATATATGGTGTATCACCAGATGGTATACCTGTATTTACGATATCAGACATATAGCTCGGCAGATAAAGATTAGCCATTGCTTGAGCGAAAGTAAGGGATAATACTATAACGACCTTCCACCAGTCTTTATTTAAAAATTTAAGTATTTTAACCACTATTTATCCTCCTCTTTCTCCAGAATTTCACTAGCCTGATTCAGAAGCAATATTAAATTCAAAGTTTTTTCATCAGTTAATCCGGATATAAGCATATCTGCTTGTTCCAGTTCTTTTTTTGCCATATCTTCAAATATTTGGAGGCCTTTGTCAGTTATGCATACTAAAATCCTGCGTCTGTCATCGGTATCAAGGGTTCTTTCAATAAGTTTCCTGTCCTCTAATGAGTTCAGTACTGCAGTTACATAAGACCTTGAGAGATTTAATTTATGGCTTAAATCAGAAGGATAAACAGAAGTATTTTTTTCTGTCTGCATCTTCAGAATACTTCTAAGTACTACAAATTCGTGAAATGCAACATCAGCAGACATTCTTTTTCGACGTAATGTTATGGTGAATTTGTGAATCGCATTGAGAAGCTCTTCATTTAAACCTGATTTCTTAGTCATTTTTGTTTCTCCTTATTGATTAAGTAAATGAATAGTTCACTAATTGAATTATATTTCTGTTTAACTTGAAGTCAATAGAAATATCAGTTTTAACCTATCATTTTTTATTCATACTGGTATAATTATGTAAGCGAGGTACTTATATGCCATTGACTGGACAAGAGAGAATAGCAAGAATACTTAAAAGGCAGTCTGTAGACAGAATCGGACTTTATGAGCATTTCTGGTCTGATACTCAAAAAGCATGGGGAATAGCAACTGATATAGAAGAAAAAATGGGCTTTGATATCATTGAATATTGGCCTTTTACTATGACAGCAGACCTGGATTTTGTAAAAGTAACTATTGCAGAAGATGAAGACACAATTACACAGAAAGACGGAAATTATGCATTACTCAGAAAGCATAAAAAACATGATGCAACTCCTGAGCACATAGGATTTGATATTGATTCTAAAGAAAAATGGGAAGAAAAGATAAAACCAATGCTTACAGCATCAGACAGACGTATTAACTTTGAAAGATATAGAATCAAGAAGCAATATGCTAAAGATAGAAATATGTTTTTCGTATGGTCAGGAGTAAATGTTTTCGAGCTTATGCATCCGCTGACTGGACATGTAAATTTTCTTATGGCTATGATTGATGACCCTGAATGGGTTGAAGACATGTGTATGACATATGCAAAACTTACTGTTGAACTTCAGCAGATACTATTCGAAAAAGAGGGGTATCCTGATGGTATCTGGTATTATGAAGATATGGGATTCAAAAATGCTCCTTTTATTTCCAATGATATGTATGATAGATTTCTATATCCAGCGCACAAACTTACAATTGATTATGCGAAAAGCTGTAATCTGCCTGTTAT
>JAAYBX010000077.1 GCA_012729955.1 Clostridiaceae bacterium | reverse complement strand
CCGTAATATGAAGGGTCAGTAAGAGTTTCTATATATCCTCCCATTCCTGTAGTGAATACAATCTCTCCTGTTGATTCAATATCCGATCCGAAACGCTTTCCCTCAAACACCTGGCTGTCTTCCAGAATCAAATATACTTTTTGGTCTTTCATTCGTCCTCATCTTTCATTAGCAGGACCATAACGGCCTTTTGAGCATGAAGTCGGTTTTCCGCTTGCTCGAAAATTTCCTTTGCATGTTCTTCAAATACTTTTTCTGTTATCTCTTCTTCCCTGTGAGCTGGCAGGCAGTGTAGTACCATTGCATCCGGCTTTGCAACAGCCATAACCTGATCATTTATCTGATAACCTTTGAAAACTGCTTTCCTTATCTGAGTTTCGCTTTCCTGTCCCATGGAAGCCCATACATCGGTATACAGCACATCAGCATCTGCTGCTGCTGATAAAATATCAGTTGTGCATAAAAAATCGGAATTCATAGAGGCCCATTCTATTATTCTTTTATCTGGCTCATAACCTTTCGGACATGCGATGCTTATCTTCATTTTTGTCTTTACTGCTCCTGCAATAAGTGAATTGGCCATATTGTTGCCATCTCCTATATAGCACAGCTTCAGTCCGTCAAGAGAACCCTTGAACTCTCTGATTGTCATAAGATCTGCCAGAACCTGGCAGGGATGTTCAAAATCCGTAAGTCCGTTTATAACGGGGATGGAGCCATATCTGGCTAATGATTCCACTTCTTCCTGCGCATATGTCCTTATAATTATTCCGTCAAGATATCTTGACAGGACTCTTGCAGTGTCCTGAACAGGTTCGCCTCTTCCAATCTGCAGATCATTGGCGCTTAAAAAAAGAGCATGTCCGCCCAGTTCATACATGCCCGCTTCAAATGATACCCTTGTCCTTGTGGATGATTTTTGAAATATCATCCCAAGCTTTTTACCCTCAAGGTATTTTTTGCTCAGGTTATTCTTTTTTTCATATTTCAGCTGGTCAGCCAGATTTAATATATCGGTTATATCATCGTCATCCAGATCGATTAGTTTTAACAGATGTTTCATTACTCGCATGCCTCCTTTAATATTCTTATGGCTTTTTCCATAGATTTTTTATTTATATCCAACGGTGGCAGCATACGGATCTTATCCTTTGCCGTAAGGTATAATACCCCATTTGCCATGCACTTTGCAACTATTTCTTTTGCGCTTTTTGTTGTTTTAACTGCAAGCATCAATCCCATACCGCTTACTGATTCAACCCCTTTTGCGCCTTCTAACATTGTCCTGATCATTTTTTCCTTCTCTATTATATCACTTAGCAGCCTGCTATTTATCCTGTTTACAATATTGACTGCGCCTGCACAGCAGACAGGATTCCCTCCGAATGTAGAACCATGAGAACCGTAATCCAGAACATCCTGAGTTTTCTCGTTAAACAAAGTGGCTCCTATCGGCAGTCCTCCTCCAAGTCCTTTTGCAGATGTTGCTATATCAGGCTGTATGCCATAACGCATATATGAATAGAATGCCCCTGTTCTTCCCAAACCTGTCTGTATCTCATCAATAATCAGAAGCACATCATATTCTTTACATAGTTTTTCTGTCTTTAGAACAAAATCCTTATCAAGAGGGATTACTCCTCCTTCTCCTTGTATAAGCTCCAGCATTACTGCGCATATTGAGCCTGATTTAATCAATTCTGCCATTTTCTCTATATCATCTGCTTTTACATGTATAAATCCTTCGGTAAAAGGTCCGAAATCCTTATGGAACATATCCTGGCCTGTTGCAGATAGTGTGGTAATCGTCCTTCCATGAAAACTGTTTTCCAAAGTAACTATGGTATATCTTCCTTTTCCGTATTTGTCCGAACTGTATTTTCTAGCTGTTTTAATAGCGCATTCATTTGCCTCTGCGCCGGAGTTTGCAAAAAAGACTTTTTTCATGCCGGACTTTTTGCTAAGAAGCTTTGCAAGCTTAACCTGAGGATATGTGTAGTAAAGATTTGATGTATGCTGAAGCTGGTCAAGCTGGGCAATAACTGCTTCTTTCCACTTTTCATCATTAATACCAAAGGAATTTACTGCAATCCCGCTTCCCATATCAATGTATTGCTTATCGGATGAATCATACAGAAATTCCTTGTTTCCTTTGACTAAATCCAGATCAAACCTTCTGTATGTATTTGCTATGTATTTCTTGTCTTCATTTTTTATGTTCATTTTATGCACCTCATGAGAACATTGTCCCTATGCCTTCATCAGTCAGTGTCTCTATAAGTATGGAGTGGGGAATCCGCCCGTCAATAATGAATACCTTTTTTACTCCTCTTCTTATAGCTTCTATGCAGCATTCAGCTTTCGGGATCATACCGCCTTCGATTTTACCTTCACGGATAAGCCTGCATGCTTCTGATACTGAAATTTTTGATATGAGAGAGTCAGGATTGTTCTTGTCTAGCAGTAATCCTGCTGTATCTGTCATGGAAATTAAACATTCTGCATTTAAGGCTGATGCGATAGCTGAAGAAGCTGTGTCAGCATTTATGTTATATGTATTCATTTCATCATCACAGCCTACCGTGGAAATTACAGGTATATATCCTTTTTCCAGAAGGTCATAAATAACGGACTTGTTTATTGAGGTAATCTCTCCGACAAATCCCAGCTCCTCATTAATCTTTTTTGCTTTTATAAGGCCGCCGTCATGCCCGCATATGCCTATGGCTTTTCCTCCATAAGACTGGAGCATGGATACCAGGTTCTTGTTTATCTTGCCGCATAAAACCATCTGGACTATCTCAGCAGTTTCTTCATCTGTTACTCTTAATCCATTAATGAACTCGGTCTTCTTTCCTACCTTGTTCAGCATACTTGTTATTTCCGGACCTCCTCCATGTACAAGCACGACTTTCATTCCAATGGAGGACATCAGAACTATGTCCCTCATAACATCTTTTTTAAGATTTTCCTCAGTCATTGCGGCACCGCCGTATTTGACCACAACAATCTTATTATTGTATTTCTGTATATATGGCAGGGCATGTACCAGTACCTGAGCCCTTTGAGCGTTTGTCAGTGTCATTTTATTCTCCTTTAAGTACGGTAATCGCCGTTTATCTTTACATAATCATATGTCAAATCGCATCCATATGCTGTTGCTTCATGTTCTCCCGCATTAAGGTCGACTATTATGGTTATCTCATCCTGGCTCAAGATTTCTTTTGCGAGTTCTTCGGAAAAATACACACCGTATCCTTTTTCGCAGACTTTCAATGCATTAGTATCACTGCAGAAGGTGACACTGATTTTGTTAATATCCACATCAGCCCCACAATAGCCTATCGCGCATAATATTCGGCCCCAGTTTGCATCCGCTCCGAACATTGCGGCTTTTACCAGGCTTGAACAGATTACCGATTTGGCAACAGACTTACATATTTCTTTCGTGCTTCCATTCACCGCTTTGCATTCGATAAGTTTGGTCGCGCCTTCTCCATCTTTTGCTATCATGCGGCTAAGTGCCGAGGTTACAGCATTTAATGCTTCTTTGAATATTGTATATGCCATATTTTCTTCCTGTATTTCAAGGTTTCCCGACTGCCCGTTTGCAAGAATTGATACCATGTCATTTGTGGAAGTATCGCCATCAATACTTATCATATTGAAGGTATCTTCTACATCTTCAGACAATGCCTTTTGAAGCATTTCTTTTGAAATATGCACATCAGTTGTGAGAAATGCAAGCATTGTCGCCATATTAGGATGGATCATTCCAGATCCCTTTGCAATTCCTCCTATCCTGCATTCCACTCCGTTAATTTCAAAGCTTACTGCTGCTTCCTTAACTCTTGTGTCTGTTGTCATAATTGCTTCCATAGCATATATGTTATTTTCCTTGCTTAATCCGTCACACAGTTCTTTCATATGGGAAGCAATTGGATCAAGTGAAAGCTTCTGCCCTATGACCCCTGTCGACGCGACTATTACATCCAATGGGTCTATATCCAGCTGTTCAGCAACCAGTTCGCACATTCCTTTTGCAATTTCTATACCATTATCATTACAGGTATTAGCATTGCCGCTGTTACAGATAATAGCCTGAGCATAACCGTTAGATACATTCTGCTGGGTGACTATTATAGGGGCTCCTTTTACGAGATTCTTCGTATAAACGCATGCAGCCGTGCAGATGCTGTCTGAGAGAATGAGAGCGAGATCCCTTTTGCTCTTATTTTTCCTTATACCGCAGTGTATGCCATTCGCATTGAATCCTATAGGTGCAGTTATTGAATCTGATATGAATTCCATAAATTCTCCTTCTTGCTATATCCTTAAGCCTTTAGTTTCATCTTTTCCTGTTATAACATTGAATATCTGTATTGCAGCACCCGATGCTCCTTTTCCGAGGTTGTCGTAAAGTGCTGTAAGGGATATCCTCTCGTCATTTCCAGTCACAGTTATCTTTATTGAGTCTTTATTCTTGAAAGCATCTGATGGTATAAAGCCATTATAGCTGTCTGCATGAATATCCTTTACATCAAACAATGGCCTGTTCCCATATTTATCTGTATATATATCACAGATATCCTTTATTCCTATTCCTTTGACACATATATTTACTGTTACGCACATCATGCTGTATATGTCACATACTACAGGACTGAAAAGAGGATAATCTGATATTCCTGTATAGAGCTTCATTTCATTAAGATGCTTATGTGTCTGAGTAAGAGCATATATTCTTGGACAGGACAATGAAACATCCCTGTTTTTATCCTCATACTGGCTTATCATGGATTTTCCTCCTCCTGAATAACCAGTAAGGGAGGTGCAGGAAAAAGGATAGTCCTTTGGCACAATATTGGTTTCTATTAAAGGCTTCACTAAAGAGATGAATCCGGTCGCATGGCATCCAGGAATGCATATTCTTTTACTTGTTTTAACTTTGCTGTATATTTCATCTCCAGACTCTAAAAAACCGTATGCCCAGTCAGGATTTGTCCTGTGCGCAGTTGACGCATCTATAACAACAGTGTCAGGGTTATCGATAAGTGAAACGGATTCTATTGCGGCTTCATCAGGAAGACATAGAAAAGCTATGTCTGCGCTGTTCAATGCTTTTTTCCTTTCACTGATACTTTTTCTTTCTGATTCCAAAAGGGTAATGAGCTTTATATCTTCCCGTATTGCAAGCCTTTCGTGAATCCTTAATCCTGTAGTGCCAACTGAGCCGTCGATAAATACCTTAACCATTTACAGCCCTCCTGACATGTTCTATCTGAATAAGTACAGAATCTGCAGAAGGTCCGCCATATGATATCCTTCTTTCAACACAAACATTGAGGTCAATATGCTCATATATATCTTTATCAAACAAAGGGGAGTAGTCTTTAAAAATTTCTAAAGGCAGATTCTCCAGTACGCAGTTATTTTCTATACAGTAGGCCACTATCTTTCCTGTGATATTATATGCATCCCTGAATGGCATGGATTTCCTTACCAGATAATCAGCGCAGTCAGTTGCGTTTATAAATCCCTTGTTTGCGGCTTTTCTCATGTTATCCTTTAAAAAAACTGTTTCTTTCAGCATTGAAGTGAATACAGAAAGACATGATTTAACAGTATTAAAACTGTCAAATACAGCTTCCTTATCTTCCTGCATATCTTTGTTGTATGCTAAAGGCAGAGATTTAAGCATAACAAGAAGGGTATTCATATCAGAAAAAGTTCTTGCGCTCTTTCCTCTTATAAGCTCGGCTATGTCAGGATTTTTCTTCTGAGGCATTATAGATGAGCCTGTGGAAAAGGAATCGGATATCTCAATGAATTTGAATTCCCATGACGCCCAAAGAACCATTTCCTCACAGAAACGTGAAAGATGCAACATGACCATACTGTTTGCATAACAGGCATCGGTTGCGAAATCACGGTCTGATACTGAGTCAATGCTGTTGTATGACGGCATGTCAAAACCAAGTGCAAAAGCAGTCATATCTCTGTCAATGCCATAAGTAGTCCCGGCAAGAGCCGCACTTCCAAGAGGGCATGTATTCATCATGGAATAGGATGATTCATACCTTTTCAGGTCACGAAGAAACATCATTGCATATGCCATAAGGTAATGGCCTAATGTAACAGGCTGTGCTCTTTGCATATGGGTATATCCGGGCATCACAGTTTTAATATTATCTGACGCATGGTCTGCTAAAACCCCAAGAAGATTTTTTATATATCCGGTTATATCGCATATCTGTTCTTTAACATACATCTTGAAATCTGTTGCTACCTGATCGTTTCTTGATCTTGCAGTATGGAGCATCTTTCCAGTATTTCCAAGCCTTTTTGTAAGTTCGTTTTCAACGAAGGTATGTATATCTTCAAAAGAAAAATCGATATTCAAAGTCCCGTTATCAATTTCATTTAGTATTTTTTTAAGGCAATCAGTTATCTTAGCTGCATCTTCTGATGGAATGATACCGGTTTTTCCCAGCATATCAGCATGAGCTATAGAGCCTGATATGTCCTGCCTGTACAAAACACAGTCTATACCTATAGATGAATTAAACTCTTCTGCCAGTTTATCAGTATCCTTGCTGAAACGTCCTTTCCAAAGCTTGTCCATTTAAAACCTTCTTCTTATTCTTTATTGTTTTTTATGTCAGAAAGCGCTTTTACCTTTATAGGCAGCCCGAACAGGTTTATAAAGCCTTCAGCATCTTTCTGGTTGTACACGTTATCCTCTTCAAATGTAGCTATATCCATATCGTAAAGGGAATAGTCAGACACTGTTCCTGCATTTATGATATTGCCTTTGTATAATTTGAGTTTTACCTGACCTGTGACATTTGTCTGAGTCTTGTCGATAAAAGCTGATATAGCTTCCCTTAAAGGACTATACCACTGGCCATAGTATACAAGCTCTGCGAATTTTTCTGCTACTATTGTTTTGTAGTGCATGGTGTCACGGTCTAAAGTAAGAGTTTCTAGGACCTCATGCGCATGATACAGTATAGTTCCACCAGGAGTTTCATATACGCCTCTGGATTTCATTCCGACTAAACGGTTTTCCACTACATCCACAAGACCAATTCCATGTTTTCCTCCGATATCATTTAGAGTCCTTATTAAATCAGTACCGTTCATCTTTTTTCCATTAACTGCTACTGGAATTCCCTGAAGGAAGTCAATAGTAACATATTCAGCTTTGTCAGGAGCGCTTTCTGGGGATACACACATTTCCAAAAAGCCTTCTTTATTATACTGAGGCTCTTTTGATGGATCTTCCAAATCCAGCCCTTCGTGAGAAAGATGCCACAGGTTTTTGTCTTTGGAGTAACTTGTTTCTCTTGAAACCTTCAAAGGGACGTTATGGGCTATCGCATAATCTATCTCCTGGTTTCGCGACTTTATATCCCAAATCCTCCATGGCGCTATTATCTGCATCTTTGGAGCAAACGCTTTAATGGTCAGTTCGAAACGTACCTGGTCATTGCCTTTTCCTGTGCAGCCATGGCATATTGCATCAGCATTTTCTTTTAGTGCAATCTGGGCTATTCTTTTGGCAATAATAGGGCGTGCGAATGAAGTTCCTAATAAATATCTTTTCTCATAAACCGCTCCAGCTTTAAGAGTAGGGAATATGAAGTCATTTACAAATTCGTCTGTAAGGTCCTCTATGTACAGTTTTGAAGCTCCGGTAGCAAGGGCTTTCTTTTTCAGACCATCTGTCTCACTGCCCTGGCCTACATCACCGCATACAGCTATAACTTCGCAGCCTTCATAGTTTTCCTTCAGCCACGGTATTATTATTGATGTATCCAGTCCTCCTGAGTATGCTAATACGATTTTCTTAATTTTCTTTTCCATTTTAAGCCTCTTTCAAGTTATTTAGTATAATTATACAAAGATATTGCATAATGTCAACTAAAATATGCATTATTTAATAATAATATTCAAATGAATGAATAATTAATGAATATATTCATTGACATAGAGGATATTTGCTGTTGTTATATATAAATTAATGAAAAAGGAGCAAATAAAGGGAAAAAACAGAAAAAATAGCCAACTCAACTGCAGGTTGAGTAAATATACAACTACGGGTTGTGAAAAAATAGCAAAATCAACCTCTGAGACGTTCAATATCGGTATTTCTGACACTAAAATGTAATTATGAGAAAGAGGAAGATGAGATGGAAAAGTTATTGATGAGAAGAAAAAACACATATCGAAAAGGAGGCAGATACATGAAAGGCGATTTACTGGAAAGAATCATAATCAGAAATGTTGCAGATGAAATGTGTAAGAAAAGATGCAATCGTGTGGATATGATTGAAATGCAATATAAAGAATCGATGAAACTTTGGTAAAACTCAAAAGAATCCATGAAAACATTGAATATGAAAAAGAAAAAATATATATTAATAAGGGAGATTGAAAAATGAATACGTTAGGAAAAAGAATAGCAGAATTAAGAAGAGGTAAGAATATAACCCAGGATGAGATGGCTGAAAAGCTCAATGTAACTGCTCAGGCAGTATCAAAATGGGAGAATGACATATCCTGTCCGGATATTATGTTGCTACCCAAGATAGCGCAAATGCTGTCAGTAACAGTTGACGAGCTTTTATCGGATGCTCCAAAGAAGAACATAGAGTTCGTTCCTGAAGACAAAAGAAAGAGCATAGACGATTTGATGTTCAGAATCTATGTAAATTCTAAAGACGGAGACAAAGTAAAAGTCAACCTCCCGATGCCGCTTGTTAAAATGGGTCTGGAAATGGGAGTGAAGATGCCTGCAGTATCAGGAAACGAAGCGTTAAAGGGAGTGGATTTCGCTCAGCTTATAACACTTGTTGACCAGGGGCTTATAGGTAAGCTTGTTGAAGTGGAAAGCGCAGACGGAGATATCGTTGAAATAGTGGTGGAGTAAGATGCATATCAAGATAAAATCAAATGATGATAAAAACATAAATCTGATACTTCCCACATCACTTGTGTTATCAAACCTGACCGCAGTAATAGCTGCTAAAGCAATAAACAAAAAAGCAGAGACAAAGGAATGCCAGATAAGCAGTAAGGATCTTTGCAAACTTATGGCACTGATGAGGAAGATTAAGAAGAAATACGGGCGTTTCGAGCTTGTAGACATACAAAGCGCAGAAGGAGATATAGTCAAGATAGTGCTGTAATCCTCATAGTAATATCTTTGAATTGAAAAACCTGGTAATATACCGGGTTTTTTATATATCATTTTCCTGTCTTCATTTTTTAAAACTGCATACTGCTGTATTACTTTTTTGTGACTTATTTGCTACAACTTAAGAATATATATTCCATATTCAACAGCAACTACATACTTATCCTTATTGTCATTGCTCTTTATATATGTGAAGCCTTGTCCGGTTAATGAACTCTTTGTATCCTTGTTTCGATATTTCGTTGGGAAATACAGATATCCTTTTGAGTTATATGGAACCTTTATCGATATTTTAAAACTGTCGTCATCTTTTTCCCATGAAATACTGGATAATCCATTAGGAGTATTTATCGATGCTTTTGCATGGTTAAAAGGCATATCAAGAGGAGGATTGAATATAATATTATCAAATCCGCGTGCATCCTTTGAAGGCATTATGCCAGCAATGTATTTATAGAAGAATTCCGATACACTAGAGAACATATGATGGTTTCTTGAACCTCCTCCATTCCAGCATTCCCACAAGGTGGTCGCTCCCATATCCAGCCAGTGGCGCATGCTTGGAAAACCTTTTTTTGTAAGCATTTTTAGAGCAGTTAAAGTGTAACCGTTCTCACCAAGAACATTAAGCACAGCCTTCTGCCCAAGAATCCCGAAATCCAGTGTACCATAATTGTCTTCTACCTGTTGAACAAGCTTGGCTGTCAGCAGTGGTATTTCTTCATTTTCAGCAAGGCCATGGAATATCATTATGGCTGTAGCTGTCTGGCAATTTCCCTTGACTGTTAATGTTTCTTTATCAAAAAAGGCATTTCTGAAAGCTTCCTTGACATATTGAGCTCTCTGGCTGAAATCATCTGCTTCTTTGTATTTTCGCAAAATTTCTGCGCTTTTCTGTGCTGATTTTAATGCCGAGTGGTAATATGCGGTGTCAGATACTTCAATAGGGCATTTAAAGGACTCCATATTAACAGAAATAGCTTTGCCAATAAACGGAGGACACCAGTCACCAAGACCATATTTCACTATACCGTTATTAGCCATGGTGTCAAGATATGCACAGTATTTTGACAAAGCTTCATAATTATCCCTTATCATTTCCATATCACCATAATAACGGTAAAACTGCATAGGCACTTCATATATAGGATGACTCCAGTCAGGCCCGTTCATCCCGTTGTATCCCCAGCCTGCAGAAGGAACAATACACGGTACTGTTCCAGAATTCAACTGGGCTTCTCTAAGTACCTTCTGCCAGTTTCTGAAAAAGGCAAGGCTTTCAAAATTAGTAGCCATCTGTTCGACTGATAAACCGGTGTCTCCTGTCCATGATGTCTGCTCTCTTGCAGTATCTGATGCCATAAGCGAAAACAGCATGGATTCAGATGAATTAACACATAAATCCTGTATTCTGTTAACTGTATCATCTGCACATTCAAAACGGGATCTTGTATCAAGCTCATTAGCAAGCGCCCATATTTCGAAATCTGACAGATCCGGTTCGTATTCTGTATTGATTTCAATATATCTGAATCCATGATATGAGAATATAGGGTAAAAATACTCTGTGCCATCAGTCGCTTTTGTATAAATGTCAGTATGAAATGGAGCATCCTGGCTAAAACTTGCCAACGCTTCCTGATCAAGAGAACCATCTTCATGAAGTATGTCGCTGTATCTGATTGTAATCATACTGTCTTTTTTCCCTTTAAGAGCGATTCTGGCTACTCCTGCTATTGACCTTTTACAGTCAATTATCCAGCCTTTTGAATTGTTCCATTTATTTATAGGACCAAAACTGTGTCTAATCCTTATCGGTTCCATTTCCATAACACTAAGAACCCCGCCAGGAGCTCTTGCATATGCGGTATTACCCCATGAGGAATCATCAAAAGACGCAAGCTCCCAGTCGTTCTGGTACAGCCTTGCATCAACATGCTCGCCGTGCCGCATTCCATTGAATATTATCGGTCCTTTTGAGCTTTTCCAGGTATTATCAGTATTTATAACTTCTTTTGTACCATCTTTGTATGATATATGCAGTTCGGATATGAGTTTGGGACAGTCCTTCCATATTGCTGTTGATGACTGCCATGGGTCTTTTGTAGTAGAGTTATAAAAACCATTGCCAAGTATTACTGCTATTGCGTTTTGACCTTTTTTGATGTTTTCTGTCACATCATATACCCTGTAAAGCACTCTTTTTGAGTAATCTGTATATGGTGTCGGAAGAAAATCGTCATGTATTTTCTGGCCGTTGATCATTGCATAGAACTGGCCTAAACCGCATATGGCTATTGTTGCATTTTTGATTTCTTTTTCTGCATAAAAGGTTTTTCTTAAGTATGACGCGCACTGATTGGTCTCATACTTATCCTTTGCAAAATGAGCTCTTATCCATTTCGCAGTCCATTTATCTTCAAGTTTTCCTGTGGAGAAAAAGAAGGGTTCAGACATATACAGATTATCGGAAGTGTCTTTGATGGATACTTCGCATACATAGCGGCATAAAGATTTAAGGTTTACTGAAACGGGTATATATCTTGTATTTCGGCTTTCAACAAATAAACTGTCCCATATTAATGTGCCTGTATCTTTTTCCTTTATACATATCCTGTAGGATTTCATGGAAAAATCAGAGTTTTTCGGTTCCAGTTTCCAGCTTATTCTTGGAACGCTGTCTATTACGGGGTCTTTAAGGTCGTTTATTGTAATGTCGTGTATCATACGGCCTCCATTTTAACCTTTCATGCTATCGTTGTTTCTAATCTCGCCTCTTTTTATTTTGCCTCCAATTGTTTTTGGAAGCTCCTTTGTGAATTCGATAATTCTTGGATATTTATATGGTGCAGTAACATTCTTAACATGCTCCTGCAGTTCTTTAACCAGTTCATCACTTGGAATATATCCTTTTTTTAATACGACAGTCGCTTTTACGATCTGACCTCTTAACTCATCTGCTACTGCAGTAACAGCGCATTCCACTACTGCTTCGTGTTCTAAAAGAGCGCTTTCCACTTCAAACGGGCCAATTCTGTATCCTGAGCATTTTATAACATCATCATGTCTGCCTACAAACCAGTAATAACCCTCGCTGTCACGCCAAGCGACATCCTTAAGGTTATATACTCCGTTTTGAATGTACTGGCTGGTAAGTTCGGTATCCTTGTAATAGCCCAGAAACAGTCCGGTCGGATGCGAGCTTGTCATATTCTGAATGGTTATTTCTCCTTCTTCACCGTCTTCACAGATATTTCCTTCAGGATTTATGAGCTGTATGTCATACAGGGGAGCAGGTTTTCCCATTGAACCGGGTTTAGGTTCTATCCATTTGAAATTAGCTATCATAACAGAAGATTCTGACTGCCCGAACCCTTCAGTAAGAGGTTTTCCTGTTATATCCTTCCACTTTCTGAATATCTCAGGATTTAAAGGTTCTCCTGCGATGCAGAAACGTTTAATTGAAGAAAGATCATATTTCCCAACTTCCTCCTGCAGCATAAACCGGAACATTGTCGGAGGAGCGCAGAATGTCGTGAGTTTATACTTTTCCATCATATGCAAAAGATTATTTGGGATAAACTTGTCCATGTCATATGCGAATATGACTGCACCGCATATCCACTGCCCGTAAATCTTGCCCCAGCCGAACTTTGCCCAGCCCGAATCAGATACGCTCATATGGAGCTTTCCTTTTTCCACGCACTGCCAGTACTTTGCAGTAACTATATGTCCAAGAGGGTATGAAAAATCATGGTGCACCATTTTAGGCATGCCTGTTGTTCCGGATGTGAAGTATATAAGCATTGTGTCAGAGGTTTTGGTAGCATTTTCACCGACAGGCCGGTTAAATACATCAGAGCATTTAAAAGCCTCACTGGAAAAATCCTTCCATAAGCTTTTTAGGCTATTTATACCGGTATTGCTATCTGTTCGCGATTTATCTACACATATAAGGTTTTTTACAGAAGGACTGTCAGGTAACGCGCTTTCTGCCTGTGATATGACAAAATCATCATTTATGCATACGATTGCTTCCACATCTGCAGCATTTGCCCGGTAGGATATATCTTTTTTTGTAAGCTGCAGTGATGCAGGTATAAGTACAGCTCCTATCTTGTGTATGGCTGCAGCTATTACCCAGTATTCCCATCTTCTTCTTAATATAACGAGAATCTTTGAACCTTTTGTGATGCCTAAACTTACAAAGTAGTTTGCTGCCTGGCTGGACAATCTTTTTATATCATTAAATGTGAAGCTTTTCTCATTCCCATGGTCGTCGCACCAGACCAATGCTTGCATATCCTTATCTGAATCAGCCCATGCGTCAACTATATCAAATCCGAAATTGAAATTATCTGGAATAGTTAATTTATAGTTTTGAATAAAGTCCTCATAGGAATCAAATTCCGTTCTGTGAAGATATTTTTCCAGCATAAAGCCTCCTATTCCGCTATGACTGTAAGAAATACCACAGGTATATCTGATGCGCATTTCTGTCCGTGAGGATGGGTAGCATTGAAATATATACAGTCTCCCTCATCTAATATTAACTGCTGTGTATCAAAGCTGAAAGCCATTTTTCCTTTAAGGACATAATTGAATTCCTGACCGGTATGGCTTACCAAAGCTGCAGGTTCATTTGAAGGATCAAGAGTTACCAGTAGTGGCTGCATTATTTTTTTTGAGTAGCGGAAAGCCAGGTCCTTATAGTTATATCCGGGATATCTGTCTACTTCCTTGCCGTTTCCGGCTTTTACGACATGATATGTGTCCAGTTTTGCTGATGTTCCTGTAAGTATTTCGGAAAGATCGACTTTGAATTTGTTCGCTATATGGAATATTGCCGAAATGGGTATATTCTGACCATTGCTTTCATATTCGCGATATGTTTCGATATCAATATTCAATTCCTTTGCCATTTGTTCCTGTGAATATCCGCAAGCATCCCTTATTCCAGCAATCCTTTTGGCGATTTCGAATGTCTCATCCATTAAAGCTCACTTCCTATCTTAAGCGCTTTCTTGTTCAGTTCTATCATATCGGTTTTTCTTGGCGGAACGCATTTTAATAAAGCTTCATCCATAGCGCATTCTGTGCAGAAGTTGGTCTCTTTGAGCATTTTGCCAAGCATTATCATGTTGGCAAGACCTGGTATTTCATTTTCATCTGCAAGTTTTGTTGCAGGAATATAGAAGACTTTGATGTCCTCTCTTTCCACCTTCTTTTCAATGATAGTAGAATCCACCAGAACAGTTCCTCCAGGCACTACCTGGTTAATGAATTTCTCTAAAGAGGGAAGATTCATTGCTATTAATATATCTGGATTAATTACAAGAGGAGAGCCGATAAGGTCATCTGATATGCATACAGAGCAGTTTGCTGTTCCGCCTCTCATCTCAGGTCCGTATGAGGGAAGCCATGTGATCTGCTTATTGTCCATAAGGCCTGAGTATGCTGCCATCTTGCCTAAAAACAAGATTCCCTGACCTCCGAAACCAGCCATAAGTATATTCAGTGTGCTCATTTTGAATCCTCCTTGACATCTACGATGTCTTTGTATACTCCAAGTGGATAATATGGAATCATATTATCTCTGAGCCATTGTAAAGATTCTTGTGCATCCAGACCCCAGTTTGTAGGACAGGTAGACAATACTTCCACTATGGAAAAGCCTTTCTTCTCTATCTGGTAAGTAAAAGCTTTCTTAATGGCTTTTTTTGCATTAAGGACGTTCTTAACATTGTCCACAGTAACTCTTTGAGCAAGTGCTGTTCCATCTAGTGTTGCAAGCATCTCGCATACCCTTATAGGATAACCGGAATACGAAGTATCTCTGCCGTATGGAGTGGTCTGTGTGACCTGGTTTGGCAAGCTTGTCGGAGCCATCTGTCCGCCAGTCATGCCATATATTGCATTATTTACGAATATTATTGTTATATTCTCGCCTCTAGCTGCAGCATGGACTGTTTCTGCTGTTCCAATCGCAGCTAAATCACCATCACCTTGGTATGTGAATACAATATTAGTCGGAATAGCTCTTTTTAATCCTGTTGCGACTGCCGGAGCCCTGCCATGCGGGGCTTGTACCATATCACATGCAAAAAAGTTATAGTTCATGACTGCACAGCCTACAGGAGCTACTCCTACAGTATGGCCTTCAATTCCAAGCTCATCTATTGTTTCTGCCACCAGCCTGTGTATTATTCCATGAGTGCATCCCGGGCAGTATGTAAAAGGTACATCTAGGAGCGCTTTTGGTTTTTGAAATACTATAGCCATTATTTCATACCTCCTGTTATTTTCCTTATTTCAGTCAATACCTCTTCAGGAGAAGGTATTATGCCTCCTGTCCTTCCGTAAAAGGCTACAGGCCTTCTTCCGTTAACTGACAGTCTGACATCATCCACCATCTGTCCCATGCTCATTTCCACACATAAAAAAGCTTTTGTATGAGGTATATGTTTCTCAATATACATGTCAGGATATGGCCATAAGGTCACAGGCCTGATTAGTCCTGCTTTTATTCCTTCTTTCCTTGCCATATTGACAGCGGTTCTGGAGATTCTGGAGGATGCTCCGTATGCGACAATAATTATATCTGCATCTTCAGTCATATATTCATCGGCTTTCTGCTCTTCTTGTTTTATAGTCTCGTACTTTTTAAATCTTTCCTTTACAAGCGCTTCCAGTGACTGAGGTGTAAGATAAAGTGAGTTCACTACATTATGAGATCTCTTATCACCATGACCGCATGCAGCCCATGTTTTTTCAACCTGTACTGATTCTACTGCTTGTTTTATTTCTACAGGTTCCATCATCTGGCCTAACATTCCATCAGAAAGTATCATTACTGGCATCCTGTATTTATCAGCATTGTCAAAAGCCAAAGTAACAAGATCCATCATTTCCTGAACAGTTGAAGGGGCATAAACCAAGAGATGGAAATCACCATGACCAGTAGCTCTTGTTGCCTGCCAGTAATCAGCTTGTGAGGGCTGTATGCCGCCAAGTCCAGGTCCGCCTCTTTGAACATTTACAATTACTGCAGGAAGATCGCTTCCGGCAATATATGAAATACCTTCGGATTTAAGGCTTATTCCTGGCGAAGATGAGGATGTCATAGCTCTTTTTCCGGCTGCCGATGCACCGAGCACCATATTTATTGCTGCAATTTCAGATTCTGCCTGCAAGTAAACACCGCCGATTTTCGGCATTTTTTTGGACATATAAGCTGCTAATTCCGTCTGTGG
>JAAYBX010000076.1 GCA_012729955.1 Clostridiaceae bacterium | reverse complement strand
CAATTCGCTCTATTACTGAGTGTTCCATAATATGTAAAAGCCCGGTAGGTATACCGGACGTTTCTTTTCTGTTTATACAGTCATATGCCATCTTTGCATTAGTTCCGAAATTTCTCATATACCTGCCTCTAAAACATTCTCTTTGTTTTAATACTATGCCTGCTTAAATGGGCAGTCAAGAGATTTATGACAGACTTTTTTTTGCTTCTAAAAGTGCTTGTAAGATTGCTATTTTTTTCTTCTCATCACATCTGTAACCTGGAAGATGAATACCTAAAGAAAATATAGCGTCTTCGTATATGAATGGAATTGCAAATGTCTCTATCTCATTGTTATATCTTGTCTTTTGAAATACTTCACAGTCAGAAAGTTTGAACTTCTCGACAAATGATTTAACTTCGGGTAAATCCTTTGCTCCTTCAGGATACCCGTTAACATTAAGTATATCCAACAGCTGCTTTTCATCAGCCATATAAGCAAGACATATCCCGCTTATGAGGCTGAAAAGGTTATTGCCTGAGTCCTTGCTTCTGACAGGATTATCAGAGGCTATTTCCGCTATCTGAACCCTTTTTCCGTTAAGAAGAACAGCTAAAATAACAGTCTCTTCCGTCTTCTCTTTTATAGTTTTCATTACAGGCATAAAGACTTTCTCTACAATACCTCTGTAAGAGAGTTTTCCAAGTGTTTCCATCTCTTTAAATCTGCGTCCGACTATGTACTTGCCCTGCTCATTCTGGTCTGCATATCCGCATATGACTAAAGACTTAATGATATTATGAAGAGTATTAGGCAGCATATCCATCTTTTTAGCAAGCTCCACCAACCCTATACCGTTTCTCTCAATATCATCAAATGCAAGCTTATCTAATATATTTAAGGCTTTAACAACCGACTTAACGGAATTATCACTCATCCTTATCCTCTGCTTTCTCAGTATACTCGTATTCCCCTTTTCTTATACCTGGATAATTCTTATCCAGATAATCATCTCTGAACTGGTTCACAGCTTTTCTCACCTTTATAGGCTTGTTATCCAGTAACCATGATTGTTTTTTATAGAAAGGCTCCTTAAACAGGTTTTCTATTCTTCTGGTTTTCTCAAGATTATCCATACATGCCCTTATACAGCCTCTTGCTCCGCATAATGCAAAGTATCCGTACTGCTGAGTCAAATAACCCTCATAATCGATTACTCTTCCAGTTGCTGATTCGTCATATGTAGTCCAGTTTGCATTTGAAAGAGGATAACACATCCTGTATGCTTCTTCTTCGGTCATATCGGTGTTGTCTACATCAAATGCCATATGAGGGAATGATTTCTTTAGAAACGGTGATATCTTGTTATTAAGCCCGTGATGAGTGAGTGTGCATCTTCCCATCTGCACATCACCCCATGAAACCTTGTTGCCGTTTATGTTTACGCTTATCCTTTTATCTTTCACTGGCGGTATGGCATTACCCGGACACTCTTTTACGCATCTTCCGCAAAGATTGCATATGCTGTTAGCTTCCATCATTTCATCAGGTTCCAGTACT
>JAAYBX010000075.1 GCA_012729955.1 Clostridiaceae bacterium | reverse complement strand
TGATGAAGCAGGCATTATCCAAACAGTTCAACGGATTAACTGCTGTTACAAGAGAAGAGATATCATCAAAAATTGATTATCTGAACAGAGGCCAGGGCGGTATGCTGTAATCCGGTTCTGCATTGAATTTCATTAACTGTCCTGTAACAGGATGAATAAATTCCAGACAGTACGCAAATAACGCTATATGACCTTTAGGCCCGTTGCCATACTTCATATCACCATAGATCGGATGCCCTATATTTGAAAACTGCACTCTTATCTGATGATGCCTGCCGGTATGAAGATCTATATCAAGTAATGAATACTCGCCTGAAGTCTTCAAGACTGTATAACTCAGTTTGGCAAGTTTTGCATCTTTATATATTTTATCAGCAATAAATGAAGTCTTCTTTGATTCATCCTTATACATCCAGTTTTCCAGACTATCACTTGTATTACTCATTCTTCCAAGTACAACAGCCAAATATTTTTTTACAACCTTATTATTCCTAATCTGTTCACTTAATCTTGAAGCAGCTTTGGATGTCTTTGCAAAAACCATAATACCACCGACAGGTCTGTCTAACCTATGGACAAGTCCGACAAAAACATTGCCAGGTTTATCATATTTCATTTTTATATAATCCTTTACCTGGGTAAGAAGATCATAATCTTGAGAAGCATCCTGCATAATAGGCTGGTCTGCTTTTTTTAGAACGACTATTATGTGGTTATCCTCATATATTATGTTCACTTGTTCTCCCATCTTGCAGTATATCCGCAAGGCAGAGTTACTTTTCTGTCAGTCTGCTTCAAACCTAACTCATAGGACAAAGTCTTTCCTGAATATTTCATATCTATTGTAAGCTTAAGAATATTTTCGATTGAAGTCATAGATATATCAGAAGCATATGAATTAATCATGAAAGCAATAGGTTTATCGCTTAAAACATGCATACATAAATCCACAAGATTATATAAACTGTCCTCAACCTGCCACATCTCTCCTTTGGGACCTCTGCCATATGAAGGCGGATCCATGATTATTATGTCATATTTACTATTTCTGTTAATTTCCCTCTTAACGAATTTTACAGCATCATCAACTATATATCTTATCTTGGCATCAGATAATCCTGATAACTGGGCATTCTCCTTTGCTCTTGAAACCATACCTTTGGAAGCATCAACATGGCATACTGAAGCGCCTGCATATGCGCATGCCACTGTAGCACCGCCAGTATATGCAAAAAGGTTTAATACATTTATTCTGCCGTCTCTATCATCATATTCTTTTTGTATTTTTTCAATAAGAAAATCCCAATTATATGCCTGTTCAGGGAATAAACCAGTGTGTTTAAAACCTGTAGGCTCAACATAAAATTTTAACTGCTTATAGCTTATCTGCCATCTTTCGGGAACAGCTTTTTTCCACTGCCAGCTTCCTCCTCCAGTATTGGAACGGTTATATACTCCATCCGGATTCACCCTGCTAGTAACAGGATATGGCCATATACACTGAGGATCAGGTCTTCTTAATATATAGCTTCCCCATCTTTCTGTCTTTTCTCCATTTCCTGTCTCCAGCAACTCATAATCTTTCCATTTATCTGAAACACAAATCATCTCTTTACCTCTATTAAGTTATTTTATATTACCCGCCTTGTTATGTAAAGTTGAACATGGGAATCAGCTATATATCAATCATAAGCTTATTTTATTTATATTATGATAATTCATAAAATTTAAATCAAAAATAGAAGGTTCTGCTATACATATTTAATTTTTGTGTTATACTCTTTTTTGTTTGGAGGTTGCATATGGATTCACGTACAAGAGTCATAAATGTCTTGAAGCATGAGAGTATAGATAGGTTCCCGCGCACGCTTTGGTTATTGCCGAATGTAAAGGTTTTTAAAAAAGATCAGTATGAAGAACTTTTAAAAAACATCGAGTTCGATATACAGAATCCTGATTTGGGATTTTCTAAAAGCCGTTATGAGAAAGGCATCGCATATATGATGCCAGAATACACAGATGAGTTCGGCTGTACATTTGAAGTAGCAGAACAAGGTGTAGTGGGAGAAGTAAAAAAAGCTATATTTTCTGATATTGATAATATTGACAGATATATAATGCCATATGAAATACTTGAAGGTTTTAATAAAGACTTTATTAACCGCCAATGCAATACATCAGATAAGTTTATGTTGGCGAACACTCATATACGTCCGTTTGAAAGAGCTCAGTTTATGAGAGGTACTGAGGAACTTTTTATGGATTTAGCTACAGAAGAGCCGAAAATAAAGAAACTGCTTTCCAAACTTCATCATTTCTATATGAAAGAGCTGGAAATGGTGACAAGAACTGACATTGATGGTTTTTCCTTTATGGATGACTGGGGAACCCAGATATCCCTTCTAATAAGCCCTGTAATATGGAGAGAGTGGTTTAAACCTATGTATAAGGATTACTGTGATCTTGCTCACTCAAGAAATAAATATGTTTTCTTCCATTCAGATGGTTTTATCGAACAGATTTATCCGGATTTAATCGAAATTGGAGTAGATGCGATTAATTCACAGCTGTTTTGTATGGATATAGAGAAACTTATTAATCTATATGGAGACAAAATATGCTTCTGGGGTGAAATAGACAGGCAGTATACTCTGCCATTCGGTACAGTTGATGATGTTAAAAAAGCAGTTGACCGGGTTGCTGATGCAGTAATAAAAAAGAACAGGAAACGCACAGGAGCATTTGCACAGTGTGAGTGGAATGCGTTTGACCCGTATGAAAACATGATATCTGTTTTTAAGCACTGGGACACGAAATAATCAGTATTCTATACCTCTTCTGGCAGAAATGCTGTTATTATAAGGATGTTTTACGCATTTTATATCAGATACATAATCTGCAGCATTAACAATATTAACAGATGCATCTCTGCCGCTTAAAAGTATTTCCATATGATCTGGCTTTGTTTTAAGAAAGTTTATAAGCAGGCTCTCCTCAATAACACCTATTGAGACTGCTCCAAGCACTTCATCCAGAACAAGCATGTCATATCTCAAAGGTTCATTTGCAATCATTCCTATAGCAGATTCTAAAGCCTGCATATGCTCTTTTGCATAAAGATATTTTTCCTGTTCATCCATATAGTAATAAAACTTTTTGAAACTGCATATCCTGTTTACGACTATATTATCAATTTTTCTTAAAATATTAAGTTCTCCACTGTCAAATCCCTTCTGAAACTGCATAAAATATACTTTCATACCTTGTCCTGCAGCTCTTATTGCAGCACCAGCACATGCAGTTGTTTTGCCCTTGCCGTCTCCTGTATATACCTGAATCAGACCCTTCATTTGTCACCTCTATTGCTCATTTGTTACAAGTGTATCATCCACTATCTCTTCTTCCAGTTCAATATCAAAATACTCATTGAATATCCTCATTAATGCAGGAACAGTATATGATCCCCAGACTCCTTTTTCTATTACGACACATGCAGCTATTTCCGGAGAGTCTGCAGGCGCATACGCGATTGAAAGACCATTTGATGAAGAGTCTATTTCATATCCTGTTTCTGCAGTTCCCGTTTTGGCAGCGACCACAAGAGGATATTTCGCAAAAACCCTGCTTGCTGTACCCTCTTTCGCGACAAGCTTCATAGCTTCCCGAATTGTAGCATCAGTTTCTTCTGATATTCCGACTTCTGTATAGGATTTATCACCTTCAAACAAAATGTCACCATTCTCATCCTCAATCTTAAGTATTACATGTGGCGTATACTTCCTGCCTGATGAAGCAAGTGTTGCCGTGTAACTAGCTATCTGTACTGGAGTGAAGTTGTTATAAAGCTGACCTATGGCTGACTGGGCAGTATCAGCAATCCACCAGGACTCACTAAAAGTCTGCATCTTATATTCTTTATTGCTTATAATTCCTCTGCTTTCATTTGGCAGATCAATCCCTGTTTTAACTCCTAATCCAAAAGCTCTCGCCCATGCATCAATACTGTCTATGCCCGTTTCAACTCCCAACAGATTAAAAAATATGTTACAGGACTGTTCAATAGCTTTGGTGACATTAATTTTCCCATGCCAGCTTAAACATGTAAAATTGTGCCCTCCGATATCAGTCTTCATTTTACATTCAATAAGTGTATCCTTGTTAATTACTTTGCTTTCAAGACCTGCTATCGCAACAATCGGTTTGAATATGGATCCTGGAGTATACAATGCCTGAATAGCTCTATTAAACATAGGTGTATTTGCCTCATCATTAATAGCTTCTAGTCTCTTTACAACAGATTCCTCATCACTATCAATAAACCAGGAAGGATCAAATGACTTATTATTTGCACAGGCTAGTAATTCACCAGTATCAACATCAATAACAATTGCAACTGCAGCATTGGCATCTCCGAAATTTTTAGTTCCATCTGCTTTGGCAATAATTTCCTCAATAGTAACAGCTAACGCATCAAGAGATGCTCTTTGCAACTCAATATCAATTGTAAGGTATACATCATTTCCGTTAACAGGCTTTTTACCTTCAATCACTGATAGCACTTTTCCAGAAACGTCAGTTTCCACAACCGCATATCCGTCTTCACCGCGTAAATAGTCTTCGCAATACTGTTCTATTCCCATCTTGCCAATCATATAATCAGATGTAAGAGTTACATCATCTTCCATTTCTTTATCTGACACCAGTCCGACATAGCCTACTATATGTGCGGCCAAAGCTGCTTCATCAGTATAAGCCCTTACATAACTCTTCCGTAATGATACGCCTCCGAGCTTATGGCTGTTTTCAGTGATATATGCAACAGTTTCCAGCGAGACATCTGATGCTATCTCAATATACCCTGACATATAATCAGGTCTCATTTTTAGTATTTCGTATCTCAAGGTAACTATCTTATACGCATCTAGATCTGAATATGTATTGTCTACATAGAAATATTTCCTAAGGTATCTGAAGAAGTCATTTGCATCATATTGCACTGCAGTTTCAGCCCGTGCGAAAAGATCCTGTCTTGTCTGCCAGGCTAAAAGATCCTGCGAAGTCCAGTCCTTATTGAATACAAAAGTCTCATACTCCTGATTATACTCAAGTACTGATGTGAGGCTTTTAAGAAATTTCTCATTGTTCTGTGTTAACAGATCATAAAGATTAAGCAAAGTGGGGTTCAGGTTCTCACTTGCTGTAAATGCCTTTGTAAGATAAACATTCTGACATTCCCGGTTATAGGCAAGAAGTACTCCGTTACGGTCATAGATATTACCTCTTGATGCATGTATTTTATATCTTCTTTCTATCCGGACAGCTGACTGGCTTATATATAGTTTTCCATCTATTATCTGCAGCTTATATAGCTTGCCTAAAAATATAATCATAATCAGAAGCATGATTAACGCTATTATGAAATATCTATTCTTAAGAATTTTGGTTATTCCGTCCATATAGCAGCCTCTTGCTCCTTTTCCCATATGAGTTATATATCATGAACATTACTGCGGTTATAACCGTGATTATAAGAGCAGTATATATAGCAGAAAATCCGATGTCAGTTATAAACATGCTGAATCCTTTAAAAAAATCCTTGATTCCTACAGATAACATGATTGTATATGCTCTGGAAATAAATGCAGTGACAAGACCAGCAAGAGTAAGTATTACAATATTTTCTTTTTTAAATCTTCTTCCTATTGCAATCGATAAGAGCCCTCTTAAAAAAAGCAAAACAGTCATTGGACCTAAAAATCTGCTGTAAAGCATATCATATATAAATCCTGTTGAAGCTGACACTATTAATACATGATTATCCTTTCTGCCCATTGAAAACATAAACATCAGAATTAAAAGTATGTCCGGATATGCAACCCCTATAGAAAACCATTTTGATATATATGGTTCAATTATTAAGTTTATGATTATAAGCAGATATGCGTACCATTTATAATTATACATCTTATTCCGTCTTCTCCATCATTACAAATACGGTATTGATGGAATTAAAGTCCACATAAGGTTCTAAAACCCCATATCTCTCATTGGTTATCTCATCATGGAAAATCTCTACTATCACTCCAACCAAGATACCCTTTGGATAAATACCTCCGAAACCGCTTGTCTCCACAACATCCCCCACAACAAGCTCGACACCGTCAGAAACATTCTCTATCAGGCACAATCCGTCTTCTTTGTATCTTATATCTCCTTTGATATTTACATGGCCGCCCTTTTCCTTGGATATCCATCCGCTAATACCCGCATTCTCATCAATAATCGGTATAATCACAGATGTAGTATAATTTACTGAATATATTCTTCCATATAGAGCATTGTTTGCAGCGACTACAGGCATATCCTGTTTTACCTTATCTCTGGTTCCAATATCAATTTTATATCTGTATACAAAATTTCCCGGATCAGAACCCATAATGTTGCTTCCGATTATATTGTAACCATCAAATATCTCTTTCAGCGAAAGAGCATCTCTCAACAATTGGTTTTCATCTTGCAGAAAAGACATACCTGCATTCTGTTCGCGAAGATCCTCATTCTCGGCTTTTAATACTTTATTTTCTTCCAGCAGCTCTTGAAATTGTTTTCTGGTAAAACTCTTTTGAGCGAAATATTCGTCTGCTTTATTAATCCCTTTTTGAATCCACGTTATAGGTATAGTAACCAGATTCCTTATAATATTCACACCGCTGAACCTATTTATTGATAGTACTGCTACTACAATAAATACCGCGATTATCAGTATTATCTGGAATTTTCTGTTTTTCAGAAGTTTCAAGCGTCACTCCTTATACTTTGGTTATTCCCTTAAAATAATCCAGTTTATCCAGCATCTTGCCTGCTCCAAGCGCTACGCATTCAAGCGGCTTGTCTGCAACCCTTACAGGAATGTTACCAGTCTTCTCACTCAAGTACCTGTCAAGCCCAGAGATAAGAGCACCTCCTCCGCTCAACACGATTCCGTTTGCCATAACATCAGCAGCAAGTTCGGGTGGTGTAAGTTCCAGTGTTGCTCTAATTGATTCAAGTATTTCTATAATTACCGGATGCATTGCTTCAGAAATTTCCTCAGAACTCACAGTAAGATTGACAGGAAGCCCCTGGTCTGCATTACGGCCTCTTATAATCATAGTTTTCGGTTCATCAAAAGGCATTACATTACCTATATTTATCTTCAAATCTTCAGCAGTTCTGGCACCGATTATTACTCTGTATTTTTTCTTTATATACTGAGTTATAAGTTCATCAAAGGTATCTCCAGCGGATCGTAATGTTTTACTGTTAACAATATTTCCCATTGAAATAACTGCTACCTCGGTCGTACCTCCTCCGATATCTATTATCATGTTTCCGGTAGGTTCAAAAACAGGAAGACCTGCTCCTACTGCCGCCATAAGGCTTTCTTCAGGGTCGAATATCTCCTTTGCGCCTGCTTCAAGACCTGCTTCTATAACTGCTTTTCTTTCAACTTTCGTTACGCCTGCAGGAACACAAATTATCATTGAGGGTTTTGATAGAATAGCTCTTCCAATGGCTTTTCTGATGAATTCTTTGAGCATACCCAATGTACCCTGATAATCAGCTATGACTCCGTCTTTTAAAGGCTTAACTGTAATAATATTCTGCGGAGTCCTGCCCAGCATTGCTCTTGCATCATTACCTACTGCGACAACCTTTCTTGTTTTTGATTCCATAGCGACTACAGAAGGCTCCCTTAATATAATTCCCTTGTTTCTTTCATATATCAAGGTATTAGCTGTACCTAAGTCAATACCTATATCTCTGCCGAATAATGACATATTATCTCTCCCTTTCCATTTAGTACATTATAGCATGCTTTTAGCGAGAAAACTAAAATAATTTAGTTCGGATATTATGAGGTGATCTCTTAATTCCATGCCAAGCAATACTCCTGCTTTTTTTAATCTTTTTGTCAGGAGTATATCATTTTCACTTGGACTGACATCACCCGATGGATGATTATGCACTACTATAAAGCTGTGTGCACATGACTTAATTACCTCGGTAAAGATATCACGCGGATGCACAATGGAACTGTCAAGGGTTCCAACAGATATAACTGATTCACTGATAAGATTCATACGCACATCAAAACATAAGATCCAGCAAATCTCTTTATTAAGTCCTTTTGATTTTGGCATCATTAATTTTGCAATCTGTTCAGGATTAGTAAGCTTTAATCTGCATTTTTTTATTGAATTCAGCCTATTTGCTAGTTCCAAGCTGGCTTTTATCTGAATAGCCTTTACTTTTCCTATACCTTTATGTTTCATCATCTGCTGAATTCCTGCTGATGAAAGACCTTTGATTCCCAATCCCATATCTTTATCATTAAGCAGATTTCTTGCCAGATCCATAGCATTTCTCCCATTGAAACCTGTCTTTATAATTATTGCCAGAAGTTCAGTATCAGAAAGAGCTTCTGCTCCTTTTGTCATAAGTTTCTCGTAAGGCCGCTCATCATAGGGCAGATCCTTCATTATAAAATCACTCATATCATATTTTTTATGACGCTGTAAACTGCAGATAACGGAAGACCCATTACGTTATAAAAACACCCATTTATACTCTTTATAAACTTTGCGGCTTGACCCTGTATGGCATAACCGCCAGCTTTGTCATATGGTTCATCGCTTTTAACATATTCATCTATCTCGATTTCATCAAGCGTGTTAAATACTACATCTGTTTCTATTGAGAATATTTTTTCAAAACCCTTCTTGCTTATTAAACAAACTCCTGATATTACAGAATGCATCCTGCCGCTGAGCATCTGGATCATTTTTCTAGCATTCAACTGGTCTGTTGGTTTCCCAAGAATTGTTTTATCAATATAAACAATAGTATCCACACCCAAGACAATATCGTCGTAACCGGCTTTCTCACATACGCTTAAGGCTTTATTTCTTGCAAGTTCCATAACTATGGATTTAGGATTATCACCGTTAAAAACAGATTCATCTGTATCAGGCGGTATAATTATGAATGGGATGTTTGCTTTTTTCAATATCTCTTCTCTTCTTGAAGAGGTTGAAGCTAATATCAGTTGCGTCATATATAACCTCCATTATGACATTATATACCATATTTGTTATAATGCAATAACTACATCATGCTATCTGCCTGATTGATCAAATCTTTTGTTTTCGCTTTGATTTTTTTACCGTCAGCACCTTTTGTTTTAAGAGCAAACATGAAACTGATGCCTCCGAACAGGATTTTTGAATAATATGTTAATAATCTCCATATTAGGATTACAGGTAAAGCTGGAGAAGAAACAAAGAAAGGCGTAATAAGAAGCATCGCAAATCCTTCAGCTCCTCCTGCTGTACCAGGTGTTGGCACATAGGAAATTACAATTGAACAGATACATGTACATACAAGCAAAGATAAAGCGTTATTGAAAGTGCCTTCTATAGCTCTTAACATGAATACAGGGACCATATATATACATATGAATTCTACCATCTGAAACATAATAGCGAAGACCCAGAACCATGGTCTTGTCTTGAAAATCCTTACACCTTCTTTAAAACTTGAAAGTGATTCATAGACGGTCTTTTCAACCTTCTCATGTTTTTTAGGAAAAAATTTCTTTATGAGGGACATCACAAAAGTCACTGTTTTATTTGCCAGTTTTCCTTTTCCTAAAAATGCCAGAAATAATCCTACTATAATGGAGCATATAATGACAGCTGGTATGAATATCGCATGGAAATGAGGTACATGCTGTAAAAGATATTTTCTTAAAAACAGAAATCCGATAACAGATAGGGACAGTTCCGAGACCTGATATATAAATGAGCGTATAATTGCTAATGATGCTGCAGTACCTGCGTCAAGGCCCTTTTTGGTAAGGACATAGACAAGCGCAGGCTGCCCTCCTGAAGAAAAAGGAGTTACAGCACAGAAAAATTCATGAGACATAAGAGCTAATAAATTCCCGCCGGGATCTTTTTGTTTTCCTATCATGCCTTTCTTAATGACTCTCATTGCAACAGAACCTGTAAGCCACATTATGACAACACAGGAAAATGCTATCAGTATGTATATATATTCAATAGATTTTAATATTCTTATTGCATCATCTGCTGACTGGTTTGTAAACATGACAGCAATTAAAATACCGCCTACAGCCAGTGCGATTAGCAGATTAATTATCACTTTCTTCATCTGTTCTCCAACTTGTCGATATTAACACCCTCTACTGTCACATCAATTGAATCCATCACTATGTCCAGCTCTTTCTCTAATGCTGATGCAACAGCTCTTTGAATTTTCGATACAACTTGAGGGATAATGATGTTGTAATTAATATCAATGAAAATTTCAACTGTTTTTAATTTCCCGTTATCAGTCAGTTTTACTGCTTTTTTCTTTTTTGTCAGCCTTACAGTATCGAATAGAGAAACCGCTTGCGCGATTTTTACAATAATTACGCTTTCAGCTATATCGGTACCAGAATTGTTAATCATTTTTAGAACTCCGCATGTTTGGGTACTCTTGGGAATGGGATGACATCCCTTATATTACCCATGCCGGTCATATACATTATCATTCTTTCAAATCCCAATCCGAAACCTGCATGTTTAACAGTGCCATACCTTCTTGTGTCCAAATACCACCAGTAATCTTCTTCTTTCAAACCCATTTCCTTCATTCTGCTTACAAGGACATCATACCTTTCTTCCCTCTGGCTGCCGCCAATAATCTCACCTACTCCGGGAACTAAAAGGTCCATTGCCCTTACAGTCATATTGTCTTCATTCACTTTCATGTAGAAAGCTTTAATAGCTTTCGGGTAATCTGTAACGAAAACAGGTTTTTTAAAATGCTGTTCTGTAATATATCTTTCGTGCTCAGTCTGGAGATCACATCCCCATTCAACAGCATTATCAAATTTCACATTACAAGATTTTAGAATTTCAATTGCTTCAGTATATGTTATATGAGCAAATTTTGAATCTGTAACTACTTTCAGTTTATCGAATAGTCCTGGTTCAATAAATTTCTCAAAGAACTCCATCTCATACGGGCATCTTTCCATTACATAATTAATTATATATTTAATCATCTGTTCTGCTGTTTCCATATCATCATTAAGGTCAGCAAAAGCCATCTCAGGCTCTATCATCCAAAATTCTGATGCATGTCTTGCAGTATTGGAGTTTTCTGCTCTGAAAGTCGGTCCGAATGTGTATACATTCTTAAATGCCATACAGTATGTTTCCACTGAAAGCTGTCCGCTTACTGTAAGATTGGTCTGTTTACCGAAAAAGTCTTTTGAATAATCTACTTTCTCTTTTGAATCAGCAATACGATTCAGATCGAGAGTAGTAACCTGGAACATTTCACCAGCTCCTTCACAATCGGATGCTGTAATTATCGGTGTATGTACATATATGAACCCTCTGTCCTGGAAAAAGGTATGTATTGCCTGTGCAAGGACTGACCGGACTTTAAAAACAGCGAAGAAAGTGTTACTTCTTGGACGCAGATGCGCCACAGTGCGAAGATATTCAAAAGTATGCCTTTTCTTTTGCAAAGGATAATCAAGTGAACTGACACCGCATATATCCACATGTTCTGATTTAATTTCAAATGGCTGTTTGGCATCTGGAGTTAATATAAATTTTCCTGTTACTGAAACACTTGATGCTATAGGCAGCTTTGCAACCTCTTCATAATTATTTGTTGTACTGTTTTCAAATACAATCTGCACATTCTTGAAACAGGTTCCGTCATTCAATTCAATAAAACCGAAATCTTTTGAACTCCTTATTGTCCTGACCCATCCTTCAACAGTTACACTCATTTCTTTGTAATCCTGCGGATTGTCATATAACTTCTGCACGCTTATCCTCATCTTATCAGTCCTTCCTCAAATCATTCAAAGAACATTATACCAAACGTATAATGCATTTGAAATATAAACAAATATAATAAATAAATCCGGCTGAAACAGCCTCTTACATAACTATGAACTTATCTAGTCTAAATCTGCTTCATTAAGAAGTTCCACAAGCTTCTTTACTTCATCCTTAGTAAGAGTCATACCTTTCCCTGCTTTTTCTCTTTCAGGGGCCCAGTCACGGATATCCAGTTTAGCATCTCTGCCATTCCAGCTTATCATATTAACTTGCCTTGTCCACCCTGTTGACGCTTCAGAGAGAACCCCTATTTCTTTTTTAATCTCATAAGTAATATCTGGCATTTTTATTCTCCTCGTATGCAATTTATGTTAATTGTACCAGTCATAAGAAGGATATTCAATAAAAGAATACTTTTAAGCTCTTTTTATGGTAAAATTCTTACATTGCATATAGGAAAGGGTGATTACATGATTAAAGCAGTAATAACGATGGAAAATGGTAAAAGCATTACTTTGGAGCTTTACGAGGAAGCAGCTCCGATTACTGTAGAGAATTTTAAAAGCCTTGCCAAGAAGGGATATTATAACGGATTAATATTCCACAGGGTAATAAAAGGTTTTATGATACAGGGAGGAGATCCTACAGGAACAGGTACCGGAGGTCCAGGATACCATATAAAAGGCGAATTCTTGGCAAATAAAGTACCCAATTCAATCAAACACGGAAGAGGAACTATTTCCATGGCAAGATCTTCAGACTTTAATTCTGCAGGTTCACAATTCTTCATAATGCATCAAGATGCGCCTCATCTTGATGGCCAGTATGCGGCATTTGGCAAAGTAACTGCAGGAATGGAAACTATTGATGAAATAGCCTCGCAAAAAACTAACTATTCTGACAGACCGATAACAGAACAGAAAATAAAAAGTATTGAAATAATAGAATAGTTATAATATGCGGCTGCCTTTTACAAACACGGTGTGCATATTTATGTTTTGATCGAAAATAATAACATCGGCTTCCTTGCCAGTTTCAAGGGAGCCTGTCTGCTTCTCAATTCCCATAATTCTGGCTGGTGTCATTGTTGACATCTTAATTATGTCAAGCAGAGGAAGTCCCGCCTTTAATGATGTCCTGACAAGCATGTCAAATGTAGCTATAGAACCTCCAAAAGCTGACCTGTCAGTCAATTTTGCAACTCCGTCTTCGACCATTATATCCTCACGCAACAAGGTGCCGTTAGGAGCATTGATTCCTGCATATGCAAGGCAGTCAGTAATAATAGCTGTTTTATCAGGTCCTTTGAATTTATATACCATCTGAATAAGGCCATCTGGAAGATGATGCCCGTCACATATTATTTCGACATCCATATCATCTATCAGATAGGCAGCTTCAACAACCCCGAGTATGCGATATCCTTTGTCTCTTTTTATTGAAGAACAGCAGGAGTACAGATGTGTAATAAGTGAAAATCCCCACTTATGCGCATTTTCAACTTGCTCATATGTTGCATCGCTATGTCCGACTGCTGCAAGAATCCCTTTTTTTCTCAATTCAAGTGCAAACTGCTGCATTCCTTCAAGCTCACATGCTGAAGACCATCTTTTAATGTCATCCGTCATATCAAGAATCTTCATATATTCAGAAGCATTAGGGACTCTTAAATGTTTCTCTTGCTGTGCTCCTTTCTGTGCTGCTGAAAAGTATGGGCCTTCAAAATGCAGTCCTCTCATTGAAGCTCCGGCGTAATTCGTTCGGATTGCTTTTTTATACAGAACAACAGCTTTTTCCATGATATCAAATGTAGATGATGAAATAGTCGGATACAGGCTTGTAGTACCATGAAGAGCATGGATTTTGCATGGCACTATGAATGAATCCTCATCTTTTTCTCCGAATTCATAACCTCCTCCGCCATGGGTATGTATATCAATAAATCCTGGTGAAATATACATTTTTTGTGCATCAATTATACTGTCTGCATCTGACAGAAAAGTTTTAACAGGATTCGCCAGTGAAACCTTTGTGATTATGCCATCAGTTATTTCAATAAAGCCTTGTTCTGATATCCTATCTTTAAG
Source organism: Clostridiaceae bacterium (assembly GCA_012729955.1). GTDB lineage: Bacteria > Bacillota > Clostridia > DUPQ01 > DUPQ01 > DUPQ01. The sequence goes on along the minus strand of JAAYBX010000075.1, from coordinate 12,252 downwards.
AATGAGTTTCCCGTTGTAAATGACAGTGCGCATAATTTTCACCTTCCTAACTTTATTATATTATTTAACCTTTGATTAAACAACCTCATAAGGTATAATTGAATATAATATAGGAAGGAAAACGATATGAAATCAGCAGCACAGTTATATACATTAAGGGAATTCACTCAGAATGAAACGGATTATTACCAGACTTGCGTGAAAGTTAAGAATATGGGGTATTCCTCAGTCCAGCTCTCCGGTGCTGGTCCCATGGACCCAAAAACAGTAAAAAGCATAAGCGAGGATCTTGACATGCCTGTAACAGCTACCCATATTTCCCACTCAATGTTCGTGAATGAACTGGATAAGGTCATACAAAATCATCAAACAATGGGATGCAGATATGTTGGATTAGGCTCTATGCCCAGAGAGAATTTGGAAAATGTAAAAAAACTCAATGAATTCATAAAAACATATTCCGAAATTTCTGAAAAACTCAAAAAAGAGGGGCTTCAGTTCATATATCACAACCATAACTTTGAATTTTTCAAATTTGATAATAAGACTGTAATAGATATACTTTTTGACAATACGCCATCATGTTTCTTCTTTGAGCTTGACACATACTGGGTACAAGCTGGTGGAGCAGATCCTGAATACTGGATAAGAAAAACAAAAGACAGATGTGAGTATATTCATTTTAAGGATATGGGTATAAACAGTGATTTAAAGACAGCCTTTGCCCCGATTGGAAAAGGAAATCTTGACTGGCACAGGATTATAGAGGCTTGCAGGTATTCCAATGTCATATATGCTGCAGTAGAACAGGATACATGTGAAGGTTCACCTTTCGATGCATTAAAAACTTCATATGACTATCTGTTATCTATGGGGATAAGATAAGGAGAATACAAAATGGCTGATATCAGATTAGGTATAATAGGTTATGGGAATATCGCAAACACGCATTTAAGTTTTTTTGACAATCATGAAATTCAAAATGCAGAAGTTACAGCTATCTTTGATATCGATAAAGGAAAAATCGAAAAGGCAAAGGAAAAGTATAAAGACAAAATAAAGCTATTTAATAATGAAGATGAGTTTTTTTCATCTAAACTTTTCGATGCCATAATCATATGCACTCCGCATTATCATCATCCGCACTATGCGATAAAAGGATTTGAACATAATCTTCATGTGCTTTGCGAAAAACCAGCAGGAGTGTACACAAAACAGGTACGCGAAATGAATACAGCTTATGAAAATCATAAGAATCTTGTTTTTTCCATGATGTATAACCAGAGGACAAATCCTTTGTATAAGAAACTTCGTGAAATTATAAAAAGCGGAGAGTACGGTGAAATTACACGTTGTGTATGGATAATTACCAACTGGTTCCGTTCTCAAAGATATTATGATTCCGGAGGCTGGAGAGCAACCTGGGCTTATGAAGGAGGAGGAGTTCTTTTAAATCAAGACCCTCATCAGCTGGATTTGTGGCAATGGACATGCGGTATGCCAATAAGGGTACGTGCATTCCTTGGTTTCGGAAAATATCATAATATTGAAGTAGAAGACGATGTAACTGCTTATGTTGAATATGATAACGGAGCGACAGGAGTATTCATCACTACAACCGGAGAGGCTCCTGGCACAAACCGGTTTGAAATTTCTCTTGATAAAGGGAAGATTGTAGTGGAAGATAATAAAATAAAGGCTTACAGGCTTAAAGAAAACTTAAGTGAATATATAAAAAATTCAGATAAACCTTTTACAGCTCCTGAGCATGAATTTTTTGAGTATATTATTGATGAGCCTAATTTACAGCATAAAGGCATCCTGATAAATTTCGTTAATGCTATACAGAACAAAGAGCCTTTAATAGCTCCTGGACCTGAGGGTATCTTCGGATTAACCATATCCAATGCAATGCATCTGTCAGCATGGACTGATTCATGGGTTGACATTCCTTTTGATGAGGAACTGTTTCTGAAACACTTGAATACAAGAATAGCGAAATCAGAATTCGTTAAAAAAGACACTAAAACTACTGAAGCTGATATGTCGAAATCTTTCTGAACTAAAGTTTCTTTATCCAGGTATATCTGTTGATTTTCACTGCGGCTACAATGCATTTAAGAATCTGGTCGCTCTTAAGCAGCATGAAAACAATCAAAGGAGAAGCTTTGAAGTAAAAAGCTGCTAAAACTGCTGCTGGTATTACAAAAAGCCACATGAAGATAAAGTCATTTTTCAGCACAAAAGCAGTATCTCCTCCACCTCTTACAATTCCGGTTAGTCCAGCCATTTCATATGATGTACCTATAACAGTAACAGAGAGTATTATGATGAATCCAAGTGCTAAATACTCAGCTTCAGCAGAAATTATATACCAGCTGACAACTGTTTTTCTTACCAAGAAGAGCATTGTTCCTGTTATGAGGCCTATTATCAAATATATAATCTGCAGTGTAACAGAATACTGTTTCAAACTTGCTATCTTATTTTCACCAATTGTCTTTGATATTATAACTGCTGAGGCATTAGCGCTTCCATATGCTATTACAGATAGTATCTGAAATAATGTTGTTGCTATACTGTTTGCAGTTATTGCTGACTGGCCCATATGACCTAATATGGCTGTCTGAGCTGCCATTGCAATTCCCCAAATGCCATTTGAAAGAAATACAGGCAGGCCTTTTTTGAGAAATGCTTTCATAAGGTATATGTCTGTCTTCAATATGTCGGATATTTTGAGTTTTATAGTCTCATCATAAAAAAATGTATAAAGAATCACCAATAACATTTCAACAGCTCTTGAAACAAGTGTCGCAAATGCAGCTCCTCTAACTCCCATAGGCGCAAATCCAGCTTTTCCGAATATTAGGATATAATTTAAGGTTACATTAGAAATAAGCGTAAATATGGATATATAGAAACCTATTTTCGCTTTTTCCACGCTTCTTAATGCAATTAGAAGTGTTGTAGTAACCGCAAACATCGGGTATGTAAAGCAGATTATGCTAATATACTGCGCTCCATTTGACACTACATGCATTTCATCTGACAGAATGCTTAATACCTGGTTTGGGAAAATAAAAACAATAACCCCTAAGATAATGGAAATTAGAATAGCAGATTTAACAGATATGGAAGTTATTTTTTTCACTGTGTCCATATCTTTCCCTCCCCATGCCCTTGAACCGAACACAAGCGCGCCATCCGCTATTCCGACAACCAGCATTTGAAGCAGAAACTGTATCTGATTAACCAAAGCAACCCCAGACAAAGCATTTTCCGAGTATCTTCCCAGCATCACGCTGTCTGCCATATTTACTGAAAATATTATCAGATTCTGAAGTGCCAGTACTGCAGTCAGGGAGAAAAAGGTTTTATAAAATGATTTGTCTTTTACAATTAAATTGCTTTTTAACATATGCCTATCATTATACCCCAAAAAAAAAAGAAATAATCAGTTTTGTCACTTCAATGATACAAAATTGAAATGTATCATATGAAATAGTATTAAATAAATAGAAAATGAGGGAATGAAATGATTGATTACAAGTACATCGGACAAAGAATAAAGGAAAAAAGGAAGTCTCTAAATCTTACACAACTTGAACTGTCAGAAATTTCGCAGATATCGCCAGCATACATAAGCAGAATAGAAGCAGGATTGCAGAATGTAACTTTGGAAACACTGGAGAAGGTCGCCCAGTCTATTGATGAAGATACAGTTTATCTTATCACAGGGATTAAATATGAAGAGGATAACTGCATAAAACACATTTGCGATAACGCTTCATCAGAATTCGTATATCTTTTCGAACTTGCACTTTTGGAACTGAAACGCCAGGGTATCTTAAATATCCAGCTTTGAGACAAGTTCAGCCGGTATCTCGATATCCAGTTCAATACCATCATCTGTGTCGGTTTTTGCAAGAATCTTTGCGTTAGAATGTATAAATGCAAGAAGCTTCCCGTTGGAATAATCCACCTTAAGCTTCATGCATACATTCTTATTTTTGCTTGCATCATCCATAAGATCCAGAAGTGATTCCATTCCTTCTCCTGTTACACAGGAAATGTAGGTCCTGGGATATGATGTCGCGTTGAGAAACGGTTCTTTAACAAGATCCGTCTTATTTACCACTTCAATAACCGGAACATGACCAGCTCCAATACTTTTAAGGATTGAGTACACCTCGTTCATCTGCATATTGGCATTTTTACTGGAACCGTCTATAACATGCAGTATGCAGTCAGCATATCTGATTTCGTCAAGAGTGGATTTGAATGCTTCTACCAGTTTTACAGGGAGTTTTGATATGAATCCTACTGTATCAATAAGCATAGCGTTATTATTTGATTTCAGTTTCATGCTTCTTGCTGAAGGATCTAATGTTGCAAAAAGCATATCTTCTGCCATAACACTGCTTTTTGTAAGAGTATTCAAAAGAGTGGATTTTCCTGCATTAGTATATCCTGCAATTGCAAAAGTAAAATAGTTTTTTCTTGATTTATTATCGCGAAGAAGGCTTCTTCTTTTATCTACCTTATCTAGCTGGTCCTTTAAGTATGTCATTCTTCTTCTTATATGCCTTCTGTCTGTTTCCAGTTTGCTTTCTCCTGGGCCTCTGGTTCCTATACCTCCTCCAAGTCTTGACAGCATCTGTCCTTTACCTGTAAGCCTTGGATACAGATATCCGAGCATAGCTAACTCAACTTGAAGTTTTCCTTCATTAGTAAAAGCTCTTTTTGCGAATATGTCTAAAATTACTGATGTTCTGTCAAGCACTTTGACATTAAGCTCTGCTTCTATATTGCTTTGCTGGGAATATGTGAGCTCATCATCAAAAACAACAGCGTCTGCCTGAAACTGTGAACATGCATGGAGCAGTTCGGTTATTTTGCCTTTACCAATATAGTATGCAGGATCAGGTTCTTCCTTATTTTGGACAATTGAAGCTACGCATATCCCTCCAGCTGCTGATATCAGGGATTCGAGCTCCTCCATAAGCGATGCAGAATATGAAGAGTTCAGCCCAACTGCAATTATTCTTTCACTTTTATGTTCCGTTATTTTTATCTCATCATTTTTTACATGATATGTTTCTTTCAATACACTCATGAATGAAAGTGTTTGAGATATTTTTTTATATGGTCCGAAAATGAGAGGCTGATTATTTTCGTCAAGACATGCGCAATACATCATATGCATCTTGCCATCTTCTTTCATGCTCACTGCTGACATAGCGCTAAGAGAAGAGTTTTCCAAAGTTTCGACATCAACTGATGACAGGTTTGCAGTTCCTGATGGATGAGTATGTATAAGCCTCATCCCTTTGACTGGTTCATAATCAGTCCTCACCAGCTCAGAGTCCCCAACTGCCACCAAAATGACTCTGTCTCTCTTATCGATATATACTGCTATCTCTCTTTTTGTATGAAAAGACACTGCGCATATCTTATCCAGCGTATCCTGTGTGCAATAACAGCCTGAATCGTCATAATCGTCATATATGCTTAAAAGCATGTCAAGCATGCTTTTTTTTAGGCCTTCAGTATTTCCATTAACTTTTTTTTCCATTATTCTCCTGCTACGCTTATCTTGGATATTAATAGAGATGGAGATCCTATATTCCCATTAGTCCCGAATGTAAGATCATCTCCTGCTGCTAATACATCTTTTAGCATATCAAAGTAATTACCGGATACTGTAATCTGCCTGAAGAATTTTTCCTTTTCCCCATTTTTTACAGTATATCCTTTTGCTGGAAGTGAAAAATCACCGCTGATCGCATTAAATCCCGAATGCAATGCAGAAACTTCAGTTATGACAATCCCTTCTCCCATTTCTTTTAAAAGCTCGGCAAATGGCATATCGCCTTTCGTAAAATACAGATTTGTAGGAGCTACTCCGATATTGCTCTTATATGAACGGCTGGCGTTTCCGGTACTCTCAGTTTTATCAATCTTTGCAGTCTTCATATTGTGAAGATATGTTTTTAACACACCTTCCTTTATTACTTCCTTGTATTTTGTCGCGACACCTTCTCCATCAAAAGATGATGTCCCTGACTGGCCTGGCAGGAAAGGGTCATCAACTATAGTTACAGCTTTTGAAGCCACCTTAGTTCCAAGCTTCCCTTTCAAAGAAGACATGTTTTTCTGTACTGCCCTAGCAGAGAAGCAGGAATTAACAGCAGACAAAATATCAGAAGACACCGTGTTAAGGATTACAGCTTTATATGTATCAGATGGAATAGGTTTTGCACCTAGATAGGAAATGGCTTTTTCCACAGCTTCCTTTGCTAGATTTTCAGGCTTGAAATCTGAAAAGCTGTTTTCAAAACAAAAAGAGAATCCATCGCTTAAATCTTCCCCATCCTGCGCCAGAGCTTCCATATAGCAGTATATGGAATTGCCTTTGTCATTAAGGTCCAGTCCTTTGCTGTTAACCAGAGCTGATTTTCCGGAACCGGAACCGAAAAAGCAGTAAGGGCAGGATTTAATCCTGTTGTCCATCCCCTTTGCAATACTCTCCATGTCTTTTGCAAACTGTATTTTCTCTTCCACTGTTACTTTGTCCAGTTGTGGAAAATAGTTATCCGTCTTGACATATTCCTTTGACCCTTCAAATATTACATCCTGATCGGGACTATCATTTATCATGGCATTCTGCATGGCTTCTCTAAGCAGGATTTCTATCGAATCTTCGGCAAGCTTTTCAGTATATGAATAACCCATTTTGTTATCATACACTCCTCTAAAACCCATTCCTTTGCTGTCAGTAACTTTATAGCTGTCTATCTGCTGTTCATATATCTTTACTTCAAAGCTTTCATTCTCATTCGTAAGAATTTCCATATCCGAAAATCCCATATTTCTTCCTTGTTCGAAAAGTTTTGTTATTAACTGTTTCATTATGTCATCTTCCTCCTACAGTGATTTTTGCAACTCTTATTGCAGGCTGGCCAACATTAGTAGGTATAGAGCCGCTAATTGATCCGCACATGCCCTGAGCCATAGCAAGGTTATCCGCTATCATATCAATATTCATGAGTATCTCTGAACCTTTGCCTATCAGAGTAGCTCCTCTTACCGGTTCTGATATCTGTCCATTCCTTATCATGTATCCCTCAACTACAGCGAAATTGAATTCACCTGTACCCGGATTAACTGACCCGCCACCCATTTGTTTTGCGTATAATCCGAAGTCTGTGGAGCTGATTATGTCGTCTCTTTTCATTTTACCGGCATCAATGTATGTATTGGTCATTCTGGATGTGGGTGCGAATCTGTAATTCTGTCTCCTTGAAGAACCTGTTGAGGCCATACCCATCTTTTTGCCGTTCAATGTGTCTATAAGATAGCTTTTCAATATACCGTTTTCAATAAGGATATTTTTTCTTGTAGGTGTTCCTTCGTCGTCCATATTAAGACTGCCCCATTCATTCTTCAATGTGCCATCATCTATGGCTGTAACACAGTCAGCTGCAATTTTCTGCCCGAGTTTCCCGCTGAATACAGAATTTCCTTTTGCTACTGAAGTAGCTTCTAAACTATGTCCGCATGCTTCATGGAAAATGACACCGCCAAACCCATTATCAATAACTACGGGGTATGAACCAGCCTTGCAATAGCCTGCATATGCCATCTTCTTTGCGGTCTCTGCTGTATTTTTGGAAATATTCTCGATATCCAGAGATTTTACAAATTCGAAACCCTTATGAGCTCCTGGTCCTGCAAAACCGGTCTGCATTTCATTATTATGCTCAGCGACGGCAGAAATATAGAATCTCGTATATACTCTCCTGTCCTGTTTGAGCAAACCTTCCGTATTAGCTATAAGGATGTTCTGTATCTTATCCATCTGCATTATTGAGGCCTGCCTTATGCACTGGTCATAACCTATTACCGCTTCATATGCTCTTTTCAAATACTCAAGTTTTTCCTTCTTTTCGATGGAATCCGGCATTATCTCTATGATGTTACGATTTGCGACTTTACTCTTTCGCAAGTCAATAGAAATGTCTTTTTTAACAGATTCCATTGCTTTGGCGGCTTTAAGGGCTGTATTAATCATTTCTTCTTTTATAAAACTGTTTGTATATACATACACGCAATTAAGATCCTTTATTACCCTTATCCCTATACCGAAATCTCTTCCGGATTGTGTAGATTCAACCTGTCTGTCCACATAATTAATACTGCTTGCCACAGTATCATCTAAAAAGATTTCTGCAAAGTCTGCACCTTTACTTACTGCAGCTGTAAGCACATCATAAATAGTATTTTTATCTAGCATGTCTGTACCTTCCTTAAAATAGTAAATCAATTATACACTATTTCTGTCTTTTTTTTCATAAATATTTACATTTAATAGGTATTTGCATCCATGTAGCCAGTTAAGTTGCTAACACTTATTGAATTTGCTATTTTTATCTGCTAATATATTCAAAGAGAGCCTATTATGAGAAAGATACTACCTATATTATTAGCATTCGTAATATTGTACACGCTCCCTTTAACTGCATATAGTGTGCCAGTGGGAGTTATATATGAACATGGCAGCGTATATGATGGCGGCCAGATATATTTCATTTATGTGAATTTAAAGGAAGGCGATGCCATTAAAGATTCATATTATCTCGCTCTTTTTAAAGGAGACTATTTCAATACATTACCGTTATCCCAATTAAAGACGGATTTGAACGACCAATGGTTAAATCATGCTAATAAGGAGAATATAATCCCAAACACTCTTATGTATTCCAGACACGGCTCTTTACCCGAAGCAAAAGTAATTGATGAGAGTTATTCTGTAAGCCAGGCAGTCATGTATGCTGCTAATAACCTCTTAAATATACCGAACACTCAGATATCATCCACTGCTTATCTGGATAACCGTACTGTCCTTTCACAGAACATTGCAAATGAAGACAACCATGCCCAATATGACAGAAATACAAATACCCTTATATTAAATTACACATTTGACATTACGGAGAAGACTGTTTATCTGGACCAGGACGGAACCACGAACGAATATCTGCAAAAGACATATAATTCTGTTCAGTACAGAATAGTATGCATGCTTGTAGAATTGAAAGCGGTTGCTGTCACTACACCTGCTCCTACACCTGCCCCTACTCCTTATACGACACCTCAGCCTTCGCCTTCTCCATCGGCTGTACCCACACTTACACCTACAACTACACCTACACCATCTCCAACCCAGACTCCTTCCACATCAGCTCTTTCATCACCATTGCCTTCACAAGTTCCAAGTGCTTCTGCTTCTCCTTCTGAGACGCCGACAGAAACACCAGAACCCGAAGAGACTGTGGCTCCAAAAATACCTGAACGCAAACAGGATAAATACGATGACATATGGACTTATATTATTCTCCAGTCCCTTATAATTTTAATAATAGTGATAATTATACTATCTACAAGACGAAGAAAACATTAATCACTCTTCTTCTATGCCTAGCCATTGCTCATATAAAAGTTCCAGATGTTCGCTTAACAGGTCTTTCTTTTCCACCAGATGAAGAAGCTTCTCATAATCTGTAGCATATTTCTCAATTTCAGTTGTTAATACATCCAGCTCAAATTCTGTATGTTTGATATCCTGTTCCAGAGTTCTTTTTATCATATCACTTTTTCTTTTTTCTTTTTTTCCTTCAAAAGGTTTTTTAACTGAAGGTTTCGCTATTTTATCCTGTTGTATCAGAGCCTGTTTCTTTGACAGGTAATAGTCATAATTACCCTCATAAATATTAAAGGACCCGTCCTCTATCTCGAATATCCTCTGTGCGAATTTGTTTACGAAGTGCCTGTCATGGGAGATGAATATCATACTTCCGCCAAACATAGATAATGCTTCTTCAATTTCTTCTCTTGCAGAAATATCCAGATGGTTTGTCGGCTCATCCAGAATAAGCAGATTCACTCCCTGTTGCATTTCTATGAGCAGCCTTAGACGGCTTTTTTCGCCGCCTGAAAGATTTGAGACCTTTTTAAAAACATCCTCATCAGAAAAAAGGAATTTCCCTAAAAGGTTCCGCGCTGATTGTATGGTAAAATCCAGCTGGCTGCAAATAAGTTCCAGAACTGTCAAAGTTTCATCCGGAAATGATACATTCTGTTCAAGATAAGCATATTTAACGCTCTTAGGTCTTTTTACGATTCCATTATCTGCTTCTATCTGCCCTGTAATAATTTTAATCAGCGTGCTCTTTCCTGCTCCATTTGGACCTATTAGAGCAATTTTATCCCCGCTTCGCATAATGAATGATATATCCTTGAACAGCATTTTATTACCAAATGATTTTTCAATGTTTTTCACATAGAAGATCTCTTTTGCAACTTTTTCCTCTTCCTGGAATGTAAGTCTTAGTTCCTTTTCAGTAACTGGCTTGTCATATATATCCATTCGCTCCATTCTTTTTTCAAGATTTTTTGCTCTCTTAATGGCAATTTCTGTACCATAATTTCGCATCTTAAGAGCAGTTTCACGAAGTCTTCCAATCTCTCTCTCCTGTCTTTCATATAGTTTGAGATGTCTCTCCTGCTCGTCAATCCTCTGAATAAGATATGCAGAGTAGTTGCCGCGATATTCTTTTATGGAACCATCCTGAAGATAGAGGACCTTCATTGCTGTGTTATCAATAAAATACCTGTCGTGTGAAATATACAAAACTGTGCCTTTAAAGTCATTTATGTATCTTTCCAGCCATTCACAGGCATCAGAATCAAGATGGTTGGTCGGTTCGTCAAGTAGAAGTATGTCAGGATTCATCAGAAGTACTTTAGCAAGCATAATCATTGTAAGCTCACCCCCGCTTAGTTTTGATGCCTGATTGGAAATCACATCATCTGGTATGCCAAGCCCTTTGATTACCCTATTGAATTTCTCATTCAAACTGTATCCCTCATAGAATTCGAACTTTTCATTCAGCTCGCTGTATGCTTTTATTAGATTAATGTTATGGGGGTCTTCTGACATCTGTTTCCGTAACATGGACATGCTGCTTTCAATCTCTCTTATGTAACAGAATGCCTCCTCAATAACTGTTTTTGCTGTCTTTTCTCCAAAATCCGAATACAGCTGCTGAAGATAACCGATCCTTAAGCCTTTCTCGACATAAGCGTTCCCGCCATCATATTCCAACCCATTTGCAATTATATTAAAAATGGTGGTCTTGCCGGTACCATTACGGCCTATAAGGGCAACCTTCTCTTTAGCGTTCAAGTCAAAACTGACATCTTTTAAGACATCATATCCGCCATAACTCTTATTCAAGCTGCTAAAAGTAATAACCGCCACCTATACCTCCTAAATAATTATACATAAAAAACCCGGCTTGTTAAGGATTACAGCGCAAGCCGGGGATATTTTAGTCTAAAACCATCAAGAATTTTTCATAATAGTTGTTTCAACTATATTTGCAACATGCTCGCAGGCATCACAGCATTTCTCCAGATTTTCATAAATAGACTTCCAGACCAGTTTTTCAACAGCATCCGCATCTGATGCGAAAAGCTCATTCATCATCTTTACAAACAGCCTGTCACCTTCTTCCTCCAGATCATTAACTTCAATTATAAGGCTCTTTATCGTCTTACTTCTGGTAAAATTATGAAACTCCTGGAATGTCTGTTTTAAAGCCTCACAGCACCTTTTTATAATATCAGTAAACTCTATTGTGCCTTTTCTTATGGATTTTACATTGTACATATGCATCATTATAAGAACATCCTCAATGGTGTCTGTCACATCATCTATTTCCTGCGAAAGATTTATTATATCTTCTCTGTCAATAGGTGTTATAAACTCCTTAATCAGCTTATTGACCATAAGATGCTTCTGCATATCTGCTTCATGTTCAATATCATGCATGCTTTTAAGCATGGCTTCTGCTTTCTTCGGATCATAACTGTGTACGATATCACATAATAACTCTGCAGCTTTACAGTTGAATTCCACAAGTTCCACAAACTTCTGGTAATAGTTATATTCATTCTTCTTAAACATTATATAATCCTCCTTGTATATTGTTTATGTAATCAGGTAAATGTCCTGATCAACACTATCTGTTATTCCCACAAACCATGTGGGATAATGGTCTGGTACAGTTGAGGGCGTCGTTTGCCTCCCTGAGATCTTGTCTCGTAATTTAGAGTGACGCCTCAGCTTTATGGGTTGGATTCGTATGAGCTGGATGGGAGACAAGTCCCGTATGTCCAACAAGGTAG
>JAAYBX010000074.1 GCA_012729955.1 Clostridiaceae bacterium | reverse complement strand
TATATTGAGAAGACCCTATAGTCTGCCCCAGATATCTTCCTAGCGGCATAAATCCTACATTTACTCCTGTAAGAAAAAGGACCAATCCAAAATATGTATAAACCAACCCTATAACTATCCTTATTATTTGCGCCTTCTTCAGTTTCAAGACTATTATCTGAAACAATCCGAAAAAAACAATAATTGGAAGCAGCGCTATCGCAACTTCCATTATTCTGTGAGGAAGATCACTCCAGAACAGCATTGTTACCTGTTTGGTAGTTGCAGCTTCTGCCAATGCTTCGGCTTCATAAGAAACCTGGCTTCCTTTATACAAAATACCTAATATCAATACCGCCAGTATCGGGCCTACAGAGCATAAACCGACCAGACCGAAACTATCGCTCTGAGCATCCTTATCGCTTCTGATAGCAGCAGCACCAACACCTAAAGCCAGTATAAAAGGAACCGTCATTGGCCCCGTTGTAACTCCTCCTGAATCAAAAGCTACCGATAAAAAATCCATCGGTACAAAAAAAGCAAGAATAAATATTATGATGTATAAGCCTACAAATAAGTAAGAAAGCTTTATTTTGAAAATTATCCTTAACATAGCCACAACAAGGAATATTCCTACACCTATAGCAACTGTCAATATCAAGACAATATTAGGAACAGATGGAACCTGCTGTGCCAGAACTGTAAGATCAGGTTCTGCAACAGTAATTGCTGTTCCTACAAATAAGCTAATTAAGATTATAAGCCATATTTTACGTGATTTTGTCATAGCAGACCCGACATGCTCTCCTATCGGCATCATTGCTGTATCTGCTCCAAGAGTAAACAATCCCATTCCAAGGATAAGCATAACTGCTCCTATAATGAATGAAAGCATCACTCCGCTTTTAATCGGAAAGAATATAAAGCATAGAATAAATACAATTACAGTGACTGGTAAAACAGAAGAAAGTGATTCCTTCAGCTTTTCAAGCAGTATTGTCCTGTTATGTTTAATAAGTTCCCTGTTTTCTTTAATCATTGTACATCCTTATTCTATTTGCTGAATATTAGTATACCATATCAATTGAAGAAATGTAACAGATAGAGCCTCACGAGATATTGTTATCTATTGCTAACTTTTATAAATATACTAAACAATTGATTTCTATTGAGTTACATACTACTTTTTTGATAGAATTATATAATCACCTGCCAGTGCTCTATGAAAGGCCAAAAATGAATAAAGTTATTTTTTATGATTTTCACAATACCTTGGCATACAGGCATAAGTATTTTACTACTTCTGTTATTCTCGTTCTGGATAGATATGAAAGGGGACATGCCATATCACATGAGCATCTTCTGCCGTATTTACAGACAGGATTCCCCTGGCTCGAGCCTGATAAGGAATATCATCACTTAAAAGATCCTCAAAAATGGTGGGAGAATATATATCCAGTATTTATTAACGCCCTAAAAGCAGTTAACTTTTCAACCGAAAAAGCTGAATTTTACACAAAAGAAGCAAGAAAAATAATGACAGGCCCTGGTTACTATACGCTTTTTGATGATACTTTAGATTCGTTGAAAAGAGCTAAAGAGTATGGGTACAGGAATATAATACTATCCAACCATGTTCCTGAGTTACCTCTGATGGCTGAACAGCTAGGACTGATGAAGTATGTGGACATTTGCATATCATCTGCAAATGTCGGTTATGAGAAACCAAACATAAAAATATATGAGCTGGCTTTAAAAATAGCTGATTATCCTTTGAATCCGTGGATGATAGGAGATAATTACATAGCTGATTATCAAGGTGCAAGAACTGCTGGTATAAAATCAATACTTGTTAGAAAATCTGTAGATGAAAAAGTCGAGCTTTACTCTGACGACCTGAAAGGGGCTCTGGATATAATCTTAAAATAAAAAAGATACTTCTTTTTCATATCTTTACTTGTATTCCAAAATAATACACATTTCCTTCATTTTATGCTTAGTTGAGTTTCCGTAAAATGCATTCTCAATCAGTAAAATGACTGCTTCTCATGGAATATCTGAAGGACATAGAAAGAAAAGATAGCATTTTACGGAATTAAGCACATAAAACTCAAATCCCAAGC
>JAAYBX010000073.1 GCA_012729955.1 Clostridiaceae bacterium | reverse complement strand
GCTTGGGATTTGAGTTTTATGTGCTTAATTCCGTAAAATGCTATCTTTTCTTTCTATGTCCTTCAGATATTCCATGAGAAGCAGTCATTTTACTGATTGAGAATGCATTTTACGGAAACTCAACTAATAACGATTACTTGAACATGCCATATTCAGTGCGTCCCTGCTCTCGCTTTGGTGAAAAGCGCGACAGCGGTTTTCATCAAAACGCTGTAAATCAGACGGATGGCAGTCGGATGATTTACAGCGTACAGGGTCGAAACACCTTGCACCGTATGCGGCAAGCCTTTCCCTGTGGCAGGGCGAAAAGCCTACTATTCCGAGAAGTGCAGGTATATAGGGCAAAGAACGGCAGGTGCTAAGAGGGCAAAAAAATACAGGCAAAACAAAGGGAGCAACGTCACGAATTAGCAGATGAAAGCCATGTATTCATGCAGGTTTCCTGACATGAAACAGGCCGGGTAAGGGTAAAAAGCCTTGCCCGGTCAATTTTTGTAGTTAAAGCGTGACACATCGGGCCAAGTTGGCCCGATGTGTCAAAAGCAGGTATTTGTTAAGGTTTGAGCATTATTTCAAACTCAAATTCATGCTCAAGAGGAATCCCATCAATACCGTTAGTTGGCAATTCGTTTTTTAAACGCCTTATAATTTCAAAACTACCAATATGAACGGCTTTCAGGGCAAACCCGAATTTTTGATAGAACCGAATAGCATGCGTATTGTCATTTGTAGTCACCAGCCAAACTCGCTCACAGCTTTGTTTTTTGGCGATTTCAATGACTGCGTTGATTAGCGCCGTACCTACGCCGCGATTTTGCACTAACGAGTATAAAGCCGCGATTTCGCATTCGTTATCGGCGATGCGATAAAGAATAGCGCCAATGATTTGTTCGTTCCCAAGAGCGATAAAACCGGGCAAGACACTGGAATCATATAGATTGCCCAATGTCACTATCATTGGGCCGCCCCATTCATTTTTAATGAACTGGTCAACCTCATTGCGGTTCTCATCATTTAGAGATATTATATTCATGCTGTTCCCTCCAAGAATTTGTTTTGATAAATCAAAAGCAATGTTCAAGCAGGGATAACGCCGATGATAAATAACAATCAAAAAGGATGATTCTCCATGTAAAGTATCATCGGCCATTCTGCTCGAACTTGGCATGGAGCAAAACACGTTCCGGGACACGCCGTATCATAGCGGGTTCACCTTCTTTCAATATAACAACTACAATACCATATATGAACGCCATCCTCAAGCAAAACTATCCAGATATAGCACAAATCCGAACCCTTCGCCAATCGAAAAGACTGGTGATCGGTTCGGATTATGTGTGTTTGGTGCGGATGACAGGACTTGAACCTG
Organism: Clostridiaceae bacterium; assembly: GCA_012729955.1. Classification (GTDB taxonomy): domain Bacteria; phylum Bacillota; class Clostridia; order DUPQ01; family DUPQ01; genus DUPQ01. The sequence goes on along the minus strand of JAAYBX010000073.1, from coordinate 7,163 downwards.
CACAATTTTGCAACCACTAGAACCTGAATCTAGCGCGTCTGCCAATTCCGCCACATCCGCTCGCTCTACTATTTTAGTTTAGATTATGAGTATAGTCAATGATTTTCAACTATAACGTTGAAAATGGTAAAATTTTGTTAGCCATTTAAAACAGGTGAATATTTACATTTTTTGATTGTTAACATATAATTCATATTCTGAGCATAGAATCAGAAGGACAGCTATCAGAAAGAAGGTATCAGCTAGTGTTAAGACTTAAGGATATAAAGAAGAGCTATGTAGTAGGAGACTTCATGCAAAATGCATTGAACGGTGTTTCAGTTTCCTTTAGAAAAAATGAATTTGTTGCCATACTTGGACCATCCGGATCAGGTAAGACAACGTTATTAAATATAATAGGCGGTCTTGACAGATATGATACTGGAGATCTTGTTATTAATGGAAAATCCACAAAAAATTTCAGAGATAGTGAATGGGATGCTTATAGAAACAACTCTGTTGGATTTGTTTTCCAATCATACAACCTTATAGGTCATATTAGTGTAGTTAAGAATATAGAATTAAGCCTTACCTTAAGCGGTGTTTCAAAAACAGTACGTAGAAAAAAGGCAATGGAAGCTTTAGACCTTGTAGGATTAAAAGAGCATGCAAAAAAGAAACCTTCCCAGCTTTCAGGCGGACAGATGCAGCGTGTAGCAATAGCAAGAGCATTAGTCAACGATCCAGACATTATATTAGCTGATGAACCTACAGGAGCATTGGATTCTGAAACAAGTATTCAAGTACTAAATCTTATTCAGAGCATAGCAAAAGACAAGCTTGTCATCATGGTTACACATAACAAAGATATAGCTACTAAATATGCTAATAGAATAATAAATCTAAGAGATGGTGAAATTATAGGAGATACCAATCCTTTCATTGAAGAACCTTCTGACAAGGATAAATACTCATTTAAGAAAACAGCTATGAGTTTCTTCACTGCGTTAAGCCTTTCTTTTAATAATATAATGACTAAGAAAGGCCGTACTATTCTAACAGCTTTTGCTTCAAGTATAGGTATAATAGGTATCGCATTGATTTTGGCATTATCAAATGGGTTTGACAAACAGGTTAAGAATTTCGAAGAAGAAACTATGTCCGCTTTTCCTATTATGATATCCCAAAGTGCAATGAATGTTGATTATGATCAGCTTCAGACAATGAGGAATCAGTATATTTTCGGTTCAGCCGACGACTACCCTGATATAAAAGCAGTATATCCATATGACCCTTCTCAGTCATCAATGAGGCATACTAATAATATTACTGAGGAATATATAAGTTATGTCGAAAGGATTGATCCTGTATTAGTCTCCGGACTTCAATATTCCCGAGCCATAAATTTCAATCTTATGATTAAAAAAAATGGTGATGTAGGAATATTAAGTTCTTCAGATATCCGTTTCTCTGTAATTCCCAAAAGTTTGGATAGTAATAGTTTAAGCATAGTCGAGACGAATTATGATCTGTTATCAGGCAAATATCCTGATTCCATGTATGAACTGGTTCTTGTTGTGGATGAAAAGAACAGGGTAAATGTAAAGATACTTGATGCTTTAGGCCTGGATACCTCTCTTGAAACTATAAATTTCGATGAAATACTGGGAATACAGTTTCATTTGGTAATGAACGATGATCTGTATGTTCCATTTAATGATCACTTCATAGTTAATTCAGATTTTCAAGCTGTTTACGATAGCGAAAACTCTGTTACTCTTTGCATATGCGGAATTGTCCGTGAAAAAGACAAAGCTACTATGCCCATATTAGATCCTGGTGTCGCGTATACTGAGGAATTAGTTACATATGTGATGGATAACGCGAAAAATTCTGAAGTAGTTCAAAAACAGATGGAAGTAGATTACAATGTTTTTTCAATACTAGGTCCTGCTTCTCCTTTAGCCCAAATGGATAAAGACAGATTATTGCAGGTTTTGGGAGCTACAGCGGTACCGTATGCGATTAGCATATATCCTACAGATTTTGATTCAAAGGATGAAGTACTTGCTTATCTTGATGCATATAATGCAGCACAGGATAATCCCGAGGACGAAATTATTTATACCGATCTAGCTAGTATGGTAACAACACTTTCTGGCAATATTATGGATGCGATTACTTATGTTCTTATTGCATTCTCATCCATTTCTCTAGTCGTTTCTGTAATCATGATAGGCATAATAACATACATATCAGTACTGGAAAGAACAAAGGAAATCGGTGTGTTAAGAGCATTGGGAGCAAGAAAGAAAGATATTACCAGGGTCTTTAATGCTGAGACATTCATTATCGGTGCATTTTCCGGTGCTATTGGAATATTTATCGCAAGAGTATTAATCTTCCCTACTAATGTGATTCTTAAGAATCTGTCAAATTTGGACAATGTTGCAGTAATGAATCCATTACACGCTTTAACCCTTATATTAATAAGTGTAGCTTTAACTGTGCTGGGTGGAACTATTCCTGCAAGACTTGCATCAAAACGCGATCCTGTGGAAGCTTTAAGGTCAGAGTAAAGAATTCATGGAAAGTTAACAACTTGTTCATAATTTATTAACACTTGCTATTTATACTCATATTGTATTAATAGCGGCTAAGCTCAATAACTCCTTTCCTCCTCTGACTAGACATCAAGAAAAGCGCTAATAATACCGAAACATAATAAATAACTCCTCATACAACGTTTCGAACGGCAAAATAGCACCTAAAGTGCTATTTTTCAGTTCCTGTATTTTTATTCTGTTATCAGTTTATAACCAGACTCTCATCTCTGTTTCACCTCTGTTTGCAAAGCAATAATAGGGTATCATCCTTAATCTCTTCTTTTGGTATGAAAAAGGAGTAAAAGTATATAGTTCTTCAATGTTTCCAGGTATTTCAATATCAACTTCCAGCATATATGCATAAAGCTTATCAGACTTTACCTGACTGTAATTTAGATTATTGCAAAATACTATATCATTAAGAGGAAAATTGTTATCAATTCCTTCTGTACAATATACTAACGGGCCTCTCATTACAGCGGTCTTATGCGAATTATCATATATCCTTGGGTTGCTATGTACAAGCCTGACTGTCATATCCAATTCAAATATCAGGTTATTTTGTCCTTTTTGCAGATTAATATAGATATATCCTTTTTCAATTGAATAATCGCATATTCCGCCATTAAGAGTTATTTTTAAGTTTTTACACCAGTAAGGTTTTCTAAAAGCTATTTTTTCTGCTCCGGATATCTTCATAGTTATTTGCCCGCTGTATGGAAAATCTGTCTCCATTTCAGCTTTAATGCTTTCATATTCCATAGTTGATGATATAAACTGATTGATAAACAGGGTATCCTTTTCGTATGAGTAAATATATTCATTCACAGCTCCTATAAATCTGATTACATTTGGAGGGCAGCATGAGCAGCTGAATACTTCCTTTCTCTGTGTTATGGGATTCCTTTCTGTAAGAACAGTGGATACATTCCTGTTGTTTAGAACAGGCTGAAGTTCCAGCGGATTTTCATAAAAGAATGCCTTTCCATCTAACGAAACGCCTGACAGCATCCCGTTATATATAATTCTTTCCACTGTATCAGCATATATTGAGTTTTTATCCAATAGCAGCATGCGCTGGGAAAAGAAAGCAAGTGCGATAGCTGCACATGTTTCCGCATATCCTTTTGTATTTGGCAGATCATAATCCAAAGTATATGCTTCCCCTAAATGAGATGATCCGGTTCCTCCGGTTATATACATCCTCTTATTAACAATATTTGAAAAAATCGTTTTGCATGCATTAAGAAGTTCTTCATCGTTATATCTTTTTGCAATATCCGCCATTCCCGAATACAGGTAACCTGCTCTTACAGCATGTCCTTCTGCTGTTTTCTGTTGTCTTACAGGTAAAAAGTCCTGTGTATTATATTTGTTATAATTGCTAGTAATCCAAGGCTCATCCTCAACACCTCTCTTATCAATGAAGTGTTTGGCAAGCTCAAGATATCTCTTTTTCCCGGTAGTATCATACATTTTCACAAGAGCAAGCTCTATTTCTTCATGACCAGGTGTTTTAAATGCTGCAGCTGTATCAACTATAAACACTTTGTATATATAGTCAGCATAATCCTCCATAAGCTTTAGAAATTTATCTTTTCCTGTCGCTTTATAGTATTCCACTGAAGCTTCCATGAGATGACCTGCGCAGTAAAGCTCGTGGTCTGATCTGTGCTTCCATCTTTCTTCCGGCTTTCTTAAAAAATGAGAATTAAAATATCCGTCTTCAGACCTATTCTTTTCAATAAGGTCAATTAGTTGGTCTATAAAAGATTCAAGCTGCTGATTTCTTTCTTTGTGTAGTGTAAAGGATACGCCTTCTATCCATTTTGCAGCATCAGAATCATAAAAGATATGAGGGATTTTCTCGTTTGTAAAATCAAAAGCATCAAACCTGCCAGTTTCGATGAATCTGTCCTGGACTGCTTTTATCGTAACATCCTTATTTATCTTCTGGCGCTTCTGCCAAAACCCGTCAGTTATATCTACATGCTTTGCTCCGATATGTTGCATACTCAATCCCCCTTTTCATATGTAAAATATTTTAACATATATACAGTGGTAATCAGTCCTGCATCATAAATATATTCGCTTTTAAAGTAAACTCATGATCAAAAGCTGCGTCATTTACTGATACTGCCTTGATGTAGTAAGTACCCTCTGAGATATCCAGAATATTAGATAAATCTGATGTTCTGGCAAGACATATATGCTGAGCCCTTGAACCATAATTCAATAGATCAATCTCTCTGTATACATAAACATTAATAGTATCTTTTAATAGATATTTTGTATCGACTGTAAAAGACAGACTCATCTTATTCATACTATCATTGGTTATTTTAAACCAGTCAGCATCATTAGAAGCCTTTATTGTAAAATTTATCTCTTCATTTGCTTTTATTGCTGTTGCTTTGTCCCATGTATCATTATTCTCATGCACATCTGATTCCTTAATGGAATATTCTATATATGTTTTGTCCAGAATCGGCAAAGAAGAATTAATCTTTATGTAGTAGATACCCGCTTTTTCAAACTTATATGCTACCAGCTCATCATACTTGCTGGAGGTAAATAACGGAACTGCATATTCTTCATAACTGGTCAACTCTTTTTCACTATATAAAGATACTTTTGCATATTTATTGTAATCTGCTTTCAACATATACTCTATTACACTGTTATCCTTTTCAATATTTATACAGAACCAGTCCTCATCATTAATCCCTGATATAGTAAAAGTTTTCGTTTCACCTGGTTTAAAATCACCTGCTGTTTCTTTGCTGTTATTAGGTTCATTCGAATCAGAATCCAGCAGGGAATGCTGTAATTTGCATTCATCCGAAATAATTGTGTCTGATGTGATTTTTATATAGTATATACCCTTTTCTTCAAGCATATATATATATGGTGCTTGGCTGCTGTTAAAACTGAACAGTGGGTCTGTATCTCCATATGACTCCAAATCATCCTGCCTATAAACATCAATATTTACTGTTGCTCCAGTCTTCGGTATGTATGTGTTAAGCCTTAACCCTAGGTAATCTTTGCGTGTTTTTATTATGAACCAGTCCTGATCGTTTAATGCAGGAAGCGTGAAACTTGTTTCACTGTTGCCTGATATGTCTTTTGCTCTTTGGTACTCGTTATTCGGTTCGTGTTGATCTGCTGGAATTACTGTATAACTTATCTCCACTGGTGAAGTTATAACGCTATTATCCTCGGTGTACAGTTTTAGATAGTATGTACCTGCTTCATCTACATATACATATGAAGTTCTTGCTCCTTTTGCTGTATATGTTGCTTCAGCTGTCTCACTGTTGGCAATCAGCTGGGAAGCTTCATACAACTTAAATACAAGCTTTGATCCAGAGGAAGATGAATTTCGAATATTAAATCTAATCGTCTGTCCAGGTTTGTCTGTCTTCACCATAAACCAGTCTACATCATTTGATGCTGATATTGTTAAGCTCCTGATGATTCCCGCGTCTAGCATTATTGCTTTATCATAAGAGTCATTACCTTCCAGACTGTCCGGTTCAATTATATCTGCCATCAGAGTAACCTTATTGATAACCGCTCCTCTTACTGATGCAGTCACTTTTAAGAAGTATGTCTGCGCATTATCTGTTTTATAGGTGAAATATTTATTTAAGTCAGATGATGTTAATATTACGGATGCAGTATCTCCATATTTTATAAGATCCTCTTCCCTGTAAACCGAGACATTTACGTCTCCACCTGTACTTATTCCATTCTTTATCATATACTGCAGAGATTGGTCCTTTTGCAAGGTGATTTTAAACCAGTCTATATCATTTACAGCTGAGATATCAATCTGATATGCCTGTTTTATATCAATTGCTGTTGCTTTTTCCCAGATATCATTATCTTCATATATATCATTCTGGGTAATAGTATAGTTAAGCTTAATTTCGCTGCCGACTGCACTGTTACCTATTACAGAAACCTTCAGATAATATGATCCTTCCTTCTTTATTTTATATACCGATGGCTTATTCAGCGCATAAGTGCCAAACAGTCTCTCTGCATTATTACCTAGTGTAATAACATCATCTTTATAGTATAGTGCAGATACAACACCTGTAACAGCAGGGTCATCACAGCTGATCATCAAAGTAATGGATTTACCCTCCGGCATTGATTCTAATAAATACCACTTCTCGCTAAATGAATCGTTAAATGCAAGTATATTAGATATACCGCCGTATATGCTTACAGCATTTTCCCATGCGCCCTTTATAGCAACTGTCGTTACTGGATTCGCAACAGTAACCTGTTCAGGCTGTAACCTTTCGTCTTCATAAAGAAGCATAACCTTGTCAGCAGGTTTTGATGCTAATGTTATAATGCAAAAAGCAAGAACAAATATCAGAATTCCTATACGAACTATATTCTTTCTCATTATATCCCTCCGAATGCTTATACAAAGGATATATTAATATATCGGTTTTGTAAATATATATGGAATTATTGATTAATTTATTCACGCAAGATATTAAGATATTCACATAGTGTTTGTGTTTATGCAGTAAATGTTTAAAAAAGGAACTGTTT
>JAAYBX010000072.1 GCA_012729955.1 Clostridiaceae bacterium | reverse complement strand
TTCACTTGTGAACTTGCTTCATGTTATATGCGTCAAAGTAACAAGAGTATTAGAAAGGAAGAAACGATGAAAAAAATAATTACTCTGGCATCTTTAATACTTATATTCTCATTACTTGCCGGTTGTGTTCCTTTTTTAACGAAATCATATAGCGAATCTTTAAAAATAGAGGATGTTCCAATGGAAATAATAAGGACAAACGGGTATCACGGTGATGCGTCATATCCTTACATACAGGTAATAAAAACTGAAGATGAGCTTTTGGAATATTATCAGGAAAAAAAAGAAGAATACAATATGGAGTCTGATGATGAAAGCAGCTTTAAAAGCAGAATGAAGTATTACAGCGAATCTTTTTTCGAAAACAATGTGCTTGCTATAATACTTATAGAAGAGCCAAGCGGTTCTATACGGCATGAACTGGGGTCAGTCGATAATTCTGGCAATTCCATAATATTCACGATTAAACGAATAATTCCTGAAATGGGTACTACTGATATGGCACAATGGCATTTATTGATTTCTATACCTGCTGCATCATACAATGATGACGATATCGATGTAATTTTCAGTGAATAATCCTTTTATTATAATAATTCCCTTGTTTTTGCCTTATTTATATACATCATCTTATCCATCTTCCTAAAGAAATCTGTAAGTGTTTCACCAGGTATATGGATACTGTATCCTATACTTATCCCAATCCTGAAGGGTAATTCTTTCTTTGTGTTGAAAGCTTCAATATTGTAATTAACCTTATCTATGAACTCATATGGGTCATCATCATTTAGTTCAACAACAACGACAAATTCATCTCCTCCATAACGGGCAATAAAATCATTGTCGCTGAATGTATCACGAAGAATTTTTGCAGTGCTCTTAAGAGCCGTATCACCATAATCATGTCCATAAACATCATTAATTTTTTTAAACGAATCAATATCTATCATAAAACCAGCTATTCTCTTATTATTACTGCTGTTAATTTTTGCTCTTATATAGTTATCAAATTGCCTTCGGTTGTATAAATCTGTAAGATAGTCCTTGTATAGCTGTGTATTCTGTATATTTATATATATAATTAATAAAGATAAAGTGGCACATATCCATAATAGCGATATGCCATATATTATTACCTGTATTATCCCCCCAATGACTGCCGGTATAGCAAAAAGCATTAAAGAAAGAAACTCTCTTGTTTTTATGTTTTTTCGTTTGATAATCAGCAATAGATATGCAAATGCAATATACATGAAACATATAAATGCCATTACGAAAAAGTATCTGCCTCTGTGATACACATTTGCTTTATCTATGTCAAAAGCGAAATTACCGAAAAGACTTAATATAGAAAGTATAAAAACGATAAAAAATGGAATACTGACATATGGCAGCTGCTTTATTAATGCAGCTTTGTTCCTATATACATAATAGTGTATGTACAAATACCAGAACAAGCATATAAGTGTGTTGAATATATAGTAAACAAAAGTGGATGCAAACAGTAGAGTTCTGAAATTTTGACCTTGGGTTCCATCCAGAAGAACCATTGCCGTATCAAAAATCAACAGTATCGCATTGCTTATTGCCATGAAAATAAACAATCGTTGGTCAAGCAGCAGCTTATTTTTTCTGCTCTTTGTAAATAATAGAAGAACCATCATTATTGCAAAAGCGAATAAATTTAGTTCGATATACAAGGTTAATGTAAAAACTGACCTGTCCATCAGTGCCCCTTCTTATACATTAATGTGTTTATTATATTACAAATCCATTTGCCGTTCTCTTTTTTTTAAGGATTTTTCATAAATTACTCGTGTTTTTTATAGTATAATCATTTTTATGAAAAAGTTATTCGACAAGCTTATGCAATACAGGCTTTTCAGAGAATTGTATCTGATATTTAAATACGGCATTGTAGGCATTATAAATACATGCATTACGACAGGTATATTCTTTCTGTTGAGCCATTTAGGTTTCAAATATCTTGTTTATACGATTATAGGATATACAGTCGGTATTTGTATCAGTTTCCTTTTAAATAGGAAATATACTTTTAAGAAAGATAATGAAAATACCCCCAGGCAGATCATACTGTTTTTCACCATAAGCGCTTCTTTATTAGCTCTTGTTCAGCTTATACAGTATCTTCTTATTGATGTGTTTTATCTCAAGGAATGGCTCGGCGTGGGTATAGGAATGGTTTTTTATACTGGTACAGGATTCATAATGAACCGGAATATAGTCTTTAAGTATAAAGACAAAAAGGAGGAGCAGATTTGACAGACAGAATTTCAAAGCAGTTAAATTTCATTAAAGAAATAGATAAGATGAAGAATGTTTTAAGAATGACGCTTGTAAGTGAGTCAGTCCGCAGGGAGAATGATGCAGAGCATTCATGGCATCTTGCAATGATGGCTCTTCTTCTTGAAGAGTATGCTGCCAGACCTGTTGACATCACTCATGTATTAAAGATGACACTTGTTCATGATCTTGTGGAGATATATGCAGGTGATACTTTCGCATATGACATACAGGGTAATAAGGATAAGGAAGATAGAGAAAACAAAGCTGCTCAAAAACTTTTTTCACAGCTTCCAAAAGACCAGGAGAATTTAATATTTTCTTTATGGAGAGAATTTGATGATATGAAGACTGACGATTCTCTATTTGCAAATGCTTTGGACAGACTGCAGCCTTTCTTAAGTAATGTTATGACACAAGGCCATACATGGATGCTGGGTCATGTGACAAAAGAAAAAATATTATGGAGAATGGATCCTATCAGAACTGCTACACCTGCATTATGGCCATATCTTTTGGATATGGTAAGTGAGATGGAGAAAAAAGGATATATACCGGAATAATCATCTTATGTTTTTCACTTCATACCCGGCATCAGTTACTGTTTTTATTAATATTTCATCAGTTTGTACAGATTCGACATAAGCTGTTTTCTTTTTTAAATCTACTTTTGCCTTTGTTCCATCAAGCTTGTTTAAAGCATCTTCAACTCTTTTCGAGCAGTGAGCACAGCTCATCCCCTCAATTATTAACTCCTTTTTCATATTGTCTCCTTTTTCCTTGCTGATTTTAAATCTTCTTAATCTTAGAGCATTAGCTACAACACTGACTGAACTTAAGCTCATAGCGGCGGCTGCTATCATGGGACTCAGTTTTAAATCAAATGCATAATAAAATATACCTGCAGCCAATGGTATGCTAATTGTATTATACAGAAATGCCCAGAATAGATTCTGTTTTATATTGACAAATACTTTCTTGCTTAGTTTTATAGCTAAAAGCACATCCATCAGGCTGCTTTTCATTAGAATTACGTCTGCAGACTCTATAGCTATGTCAGTGCCTGCACCAATAGCTATTCCTACATCAGCTGCAACAAGAGCAGGCGCATCATTAATACCGTCACCAACCATTGCTACTATCTTTCCTTTATTTCTAAGATTGGTAATATGCTGTTCTTTCTGTGCAGGAAGCACTCCAGCTATGACATCATCTACTCCTGCTATGGTTGCCATTGCTTTTGCTGATCTCTCATTATCTCCTGTAAGCATAATTACTTTTATGCCTAATTTTTTAATTGATTTAACTGCTTCTATGCTCCCGTCTTTGATTCTATCTGCAATAGCTATAATGCCGATGATTTCATTATCCTTAGAAACATATACAGGAGTATACCCCATGTCAGCATATTCATTATATTTTTCGTATATGCTCTGGACATTTATCCCGCTGTTTTCCATAAATCTTCTGTTACCTACCTTGTACAGGGATGATCCTATCACTCCTTGCACTCCTTCCCCCTGCATAGGATTAAAATCCTTTACCTGCTCAGCTTTTAATCCTTTTTCATATGCTTTGTCCAATATTGCGTCTGCCAGGGGATGTTCAGACATTTTTTCCAATGATGCTGCCATTGTAAGGAGATGGTCTTCATCACCAATTACAGTATGTATGTCAACAACCGAAGGCTTTCCTTCAGTTATAGTTCCTGTCTTATCCAGCACCACTGTATCTGTTTTATGAAGTACTTCCAAAGCTTCTCCTGTTTTCACCAGTATGTTATGCTCTGCGGCTTTGCCTGTTCCTACAATTACCGATATTGGCGTGGCCAGGCCAAGTGCGCACGGACAAGAGATTACCAGAACTGATATCGCTATTGAAAAAGCGAAATCAAATCCTTCACCCCTTAGAATCCATACAATAAAGGAGATTATCGCAATAAGGGTCACTGCTGGAACGAACCATTTGCTTATTTCATCTGCAAGTTTGGCAATAGGAGCTTTTCTCATTGATGAATCTTCAACCAGCTTCACTATTTTTGCAACAGTCGTATTCTCACCTACCTGTTCAGCCTTGAATATAAAATATCCGGATTTACATATACAGCCTGCTATGACTTTACCCCCTTCAATTTTTTCTTCAGGTATAGGTTCTCCAGTCACGCTTGATTGATCTACATAACCTTGACCTTTAATAACAGTACCATCACAAGGGATGGAATCTCCTTGCCTTATAACAACAAGGTCATCTATTTGTATCTCCTCGCTCAGCACTTCAACTTCCTTTTCATCTTTTATTATTACGGAAGTTTTGGGAGTAAGATCCATAAGTTTTTTTAAAGCTTCACCTGTCTTCTTTTTTTTCTTTGTCTCGAAATACTTACCCAACGTAACAAGTGTAAGAATCATTGCTGCTGATTCAAAGTATATGTCATGTATATAATGGGCATGCGGATCCTTCTCTATAATTACTCTTACGAATATATATATTCCGTATATAATAGCAGCACCTGCTCCTGCTGCGACTAATGAATCCATATTAGGTTTCAATTTGATAATCTGTAAAGTGCCTTTTATAAAATATGATCTGTTCAGTACAGCAATTATTAATGTCAGAACAAGCAGAATAGATAGATACAATATGATGTTCGCCGATAAGAACCCTGGAATCGGGATATTAATCATCGGTCCCATTGATAAATACATCAATACAACAAGGATTATAACTGACAGAATAATCCTTACTCTCATCTTCTTCTCTTCTTCTATGTATTCATCACCTTTCCTAATGCCGTAACCTTCTTTCTTGACGGCTCTTTCTATATCTGCTTCGACAACTTTTTTCTCATCATATATTACTTTTAATGTTCCGTTTGATAGGTTAACTCCTGCCTGATTAACACCTTCAAGTTTCTTTACTGCACTCTCCACATGTTCGACACACACTGAGCAGGTCATTCCTGTAACATAAAATCTCTTTTCTGCCATGTTTACCTCTGCTTCACCTGATTGCTTCCCATCCTCTGAACTCATTAGGAAATGTAAGCTTGATAGCTGTTCCATTTCCTGGTTCGCTTTCTACCTCAATAACTCCCTGATGAAGGTCAATAATCCTTTTTACGAGAGCCAAACCTAAGCCTGCTCCTTCTTTAGAATGGGATGTGTCACCTTTGAAGAATTTTTCAAACATTCTGTCTTTAGTATGCTTATCCATTCCTATGCCTTCATCCTTTATGATTATTACGGCTTTTTCTTCTTCTTTCTGTTTGTACATCTTTATATGTATAACTCCGTTCTGATAGGAGTAAACAATCGCATTATTCAATAAATTTATCCACACTTGCTGCATGAGGTCTTCATCCGCAAGAAAGGATATATTTTCCATGTCTATATCGAAATCAATATTTTTCTCGCACCATTTTGGTTCAAGAAGCAGTATTACTCTTCTTATCTGTTCATCAAGGCTGTATTCCGCTTTGTTAAACACTATATCCTGGCTTTCAAGTTTCGACAGTTTTAATATGTTAGTTGAAAGATTTGAAAGCCTTTCAGACTCTTCAACTATAATCTCCAAATATTCCTTTTTCTCTTCTTCTGTAAGGTTTCTGTTTTCTAACAGTTTTGCAAAACCAAGAATTGAAGATATCGGAGTTTTGAATTCATGTGAAACATTACTGACAAAATCTTTTCTCAGATACTCAATACTTTTCAGCTCTTTTGCCATTTTGTTAAAGCTTTCGGTAAGCTGTCCAATCTCATCCTGAGAATCATTTACAACAACGACATCAAAATTACCTTTTGCGACTTCCTGAGTAGCATTATTGAGCTGTATTATAGGCTTCATGGCTTTATTGCTTAATCCAACTATGATAAGCATGAATACGACTATTGAAAACAAAAGAGCATATGCCAACAGCATCGCATAGTTTCTGAAAAGATTATTTTCTGGCTGATATCCTACCCTTAAGTAATATTCATTAGCTTTTACAACAGATATTCCAACTGGTATTACTTTCTGTTTTATAAATACTATCCCCCCGTTTTCAAGTAATGCTTTATCTCTGTCACTTAAATGGAGGTCATCAGTATCCTGCGTGAGTATTACAGGATAAAGAGCATTATGGGTTATTGCTATTATTCTCTCCATAGGAAGGTCTGTTTCCTGATTTGCTGATATAATAGTTTCCGCCACATATCTCTGATTCTCTTTTATAGTATCGATGAAATTTTTATTGGATGCCAGAATTGCTCCCATATAAGCGAACATGGAAGCTATTATAATAATGACAAGAAGGAATATTGATAATTTAGATTTCAGCTGCATTTTTCTTTTCCGCTTTGTATCCAAGCCCCCTTACGGTGACTATTTCAAATTCTTCTATTGCTGCAAGCTTTTCTCTTAATCTTTTTATGTGAACATCCACTGTTCTTTCGTCTGTCTCGCTATCCAATCCCCATATTTCATCCATCAGCTGCTGACGGGTGAATATCTTTTTAGGATAACTCATTAATTTAAACAGCAGCATAAATTCCTTTTTAGGAAGAATTATCGTTTCAGCAGCGCTCTGCACGCTTAATGTATCATAATCAAGAATTACTTCTCCTACTTCAATCCTGTGCTCCGTAGTTATTTTTGATCTTCTTAAAAGAGCATTAATCCTTAATAACATTTCATCTATGTTTATTGGTTTTACCATATAGTCATCAGTCCCGGATACGAAGCCCTTCCTTTTATCTTCCATCGTATCTTTGGCGGTTATCATAAGTATGGGCATATTATAATTTGCTTCCCTTAAACTTCTTGTAAGCTCATATCCATCCATATTAGGCATCATTATGTCGCATATAATTAAGTCAGCCTTTGTGCTGTCTAGAATATCAAGAGCCTGTTCTCCGTCGTTTGCGCTCAAAACATTAAAGCCGTTCTGTTTTAGAACTGTCCCTATAAGCCTTCTAAGATTTTTATCATCTTCAACTATCAGTATGTTAAACATAAAAATCACCTTCTTATCTGTATTATATCATTTTATATGAATTTGATATGAATTGTGCAAATATAGGCAATTAGTATGAATTCTTAAGTTACTAAGCTTCTTCCGTCACTACACTGCGAAGTCCTGCTATCTTGTCAACAGGAATGGAGAAGACTGCTGCATGTGCATCCGTATCCATGCCTGCTTTCTCCATAATCGCACTCATTATTTCTTCTTTATCCTGCTTCTTTGCAAGAATATATATCATTTCTTTTTCTGTAGCTATTGATACACCGAAAAACCTTTCTTTCGCATTCTCTCCGGTTCCTTTTGCCTGTACTACTGTACCACCTTTTGCATTTGCACTGCGAGCCGCTTCCATTACTGTATCCGATGATCCTTTATCTGCAACTACGATTATTAATGAATATTTTAAATTTTCCATCTTTTCTCCCTCTTTTCTGCTAATTTCCTGTCCTTGTGCAAGATACTTTAAACAAGACTCTCCCCCTATGCTTTCCAAAGGTATTGTAAATGCTATACCATTACCCGGAACTTCAATTTCCATCTGATTTACTAAATTTTTTAATATCCTGTCCCTATGCTCACAGTCTGCAATAACATTAAACATTATTTTCTCGGTTTTCTCTATTCCAAGATAATCAAGAGTTTTCTTCTGCGCTGTACCTTTGCATAAGTCAGATAGTACCATGCTTATACCATTTTCCTTAAAGAATTCATGATATCCCTCTTCATATTCTCTTTTTGTAATTATTATCATGTAAAACATATTGCCCATTTAACACCTGCTATCAAAAATTGATAATGCTTTCCTTTTTCATTAATTTCTGTTTCTGCTCTTTTTCAGCAGCTTTAAGCTTAAATTTATAGAACAATCCAAGGCCTTGTATGGTAATAAGCGGAGTCATTGCTACCATCGCAACCAGACCAAACGCATCTACCGCAACGTTTCCTCCAACTCCCAGACATACTCCTATCGCTAATGGCAAAAGGAATGTCGCAGTCATCGGTCCTGATGCTACTCCGCCTGAGTCAAAAGCTATTGCTGTAAATACCGGTGGTACAAAGAAAGTAAGTATAAGCGCTATTGCATATCCTGGAATGAGAAGATACATTAATGGCATTCCTGTTATTATCCTCAGCATTGCCAATCCTACTGATGCAGATACTCCTATTGAAAGGCTTGTGGATATTGCTTTTTTTGGAATTGCACCTGAGGTCATTTCCACAACCTGTTTACTAAGCACGTGTACTGCAGGTTCTGCGATTACAATGAAGTATCCTATTATCATGCCTATTGGAATCATTATCCAATTATATTGAGAAGACCCTATAGTCTGCCCCAGATATCTTCCTAGCGGCATAAATCCTACATTTACTCCTGTAAGAAAAAGGACCAATCCAAAATATGTATAAACCAACCCTATAACTATCCTTATTAT
>JAAYBX010000071.1 GCA_012729955.1 Clostridiaceae bacterium | reverse complement strand
CACAAAAATGATAAAAAGGATAAAACAGAAAGAGCCGCTTGTCTATGCAGCGGCTCTTTTTGTGAAAAACAGGAAGGGATGTGTTATACCGAATACAGAATCTGGCCATATGTTGGAAAAGGCCAGTTCGATGCAGCAGTCTGTGTTTCAAGTTCGTCAGCGACTGCTCTTAACCTGTTCATAGCAGGTATTATCTCATCTTTGCAGTAGAAACTTAATTCTTCATTATTCTTCATGTCCTTAGAGTGCAAAATAGACTGCTCCAGAGATTCTATCTTCTCATAAAGGCTGTCAAGAAGCGAAGATAAAAGCTTTATCTGAGTTAATGTAGAATCTTTTTGAGAGGTAATTCCTATAGATTGTTTTGAACTATACAGTTCAGTCAGGGATTTCAGATATTTACTTACTGAAGGATATATATCTCTTTTTGCCATCGCAATCATTGTAAGAGATTCAATGTTTATAGTCTTGCAGTAATTTTCAAGCAGAATCTCATATCTTGAACGAAGCTCGATCTCGCTTAATATCCCATAATGCTCAAACAGTTCAATGTTCTTTTTTGATATAAAGCAAGAAAGAGCATCAGCAGTTGTTTTTAAGTTCAGTAAACCTCTTTTTTCTGCTTCATAAACCCATTCATCAGAGTAATTATTCCCGTTAAACACTATTCTTCTGTGTTTTATATATGTCTGTTTTATTACATCATCCACAGTTTTTTGTATGTCATCGGTTTTCTCTAATATATCCGCGAACTGGGATAAGCTGTCTGCAACTGCTGTATTTAGGACTATGTTGGCATCTGCAATGGACATTCCAGAACCAACCATACGAAATTCAAACTTATTTCCTGTGAAAGCAAAAGGAGAAGTCCTGTTTCGGTCTGTCGTGTCTTTTCTGAAACCAGGTATTGCATGTACGCCTGTCTTCATACTGGTATGGATACTCCCGTTATATTCCCTGTTTTCAGCAATGCTTTCCATTATAGATGTGAGCTCATCACCAAGGAAGATAGATAATATTGCAGGAGGAGCTTCATTTGCGCCAAGTCTGTGGTCATTTCCTGCAGAAGTGACAGATATCCTTAAAAGATCCTGATGCTCATCCACTGCTTTTATAACTGCAGTTAAAAACAGCAGGAACATTTTATTGGTTATTGGATTCTTTCCGCCATCTAAAAGGTTTTTTCCTGTATTTGTACTTAAAGACCAGTTATTATGCTTTCCAGAACCATTTATTCCAGCAAAGGGTTTTTCATGAAGCAAACAGGCAAGATCATGTTTTTCAGCAATTCTTTTAAGCATCTCCATAGTTATCTGGTTATGGTCTGTTGATGTATTGGTAGTTGTGAAGATAGGAGCAAGCTCATGCTGGCTTGGAGCTACTTCATTGTGTTCTGTTTTAGCGAATATTCCAAGTTTCCAAAGCTCACTGTCCAACTCTTCCATGAAAGCATCTACTCTTGGGCGTATAGCGCCGAAATAGTGATCTTCCATTTCCTGCCCCTTAGGCGGTTTTGCTCCGAAAAGCGTCCTGCCGCAGAACTTAAGGTCTTTTCTCTGCTCAAACAGTTTTTTGTCTATAAGGAAGTATTCCTGTTCAGGGCCGACAGTTGAAGATACATGAGTAACATTATCAACATTGAAAAGCTTCAATATCCTTAAAGCCTGCTCATTAAGCTGCTCCATTGATCTTAAAAGAGGGGTCTTCTTATCCAGGACGCTGCCGCAGTAGGAGCAGAAAACTGTCGGTATACACAGGCATCTGCCTTTAATGAAGGCATATGAAGTGGGATCCCATGCAGTGTATCCTCTTGCTTCGAAAGTAGCTCTCAGTCCGCCTGACGGGAAACTTGAAGCATCAGGTTCTCCTTTTATCAGCTCGTTTCCGTTAAACTCCATGATAACAGTCCCATCCGGCTGGGCAGATATGAAACTTTCATGTTTTTCTGCTGTTATGCCAGTCAGGGGCTGGAACCAGTGGGTGAAATGAGTAGCTCCTTTTTCAATAGCCCAGTCCCTCATAACTGAAGCAACTGAATTTGCCGAGTTAATATCCAGATCAGTACCTTCTTCAATAGTTTTCTTTAAGGAACGGTATATATCTTTTGGCAGCCTGTTCTTCATGACGGAATCGTTGAAAACCAGATTCCCGAACATTTTTGGTACATCTTTGTTAATATAGTCCATCTTGTATCCTCCTTGTATAATAATTTTTCAATAAAAAAAGACACTGCGAGTTCAACCTCACAGCGCCTTTGCTGTCTACCAACTTATTATATCCCCCATTGAATATATGTCAACTATAAATTTTCAGGTTAAAAGCTCTTTTATAAACGATTGCATAAGTGATGGAATAAAAATATTGACATCCTGCGAAAAATATATAAGATTAGTATAAAGGACAAAGGCGTCCGGTGAAAAGCTTAAAGGCTGACTCATCGGGCGCTTTTTTTTAGGAGAGATATATGTTAAGAGAAGGAAAAGACAACTACAGGATACCTTCAGGATGTGCCATATGCGGTATATTCAACAAAGATGGCAGAAGGATAAGCGGTTCATCCATAATATCTGCTATTGAAATCATGCATGCCAGATCAAACGGTCTTGGCGGTGGTTTTGCAGGATATGGAATTTATCCCGAATACAAAGATTATTATGCTTTTCATGTTTTTTATGATGATGACAGAGCGAAAGTCGCATGTGAGGAATATCTGAACAGCCATTTCGATATTGTTAATTTATCAAGGATTCCTACAAGAAAGCATCCAAAAATAACTAATGAGCCTTTGATATTCAGATACTTCGTTATGCCTAAAACTGCAGACCTAATATCCAGCCAGCTTGATGAGCAGGAATACACATCATCCTGCGTCACAGCAATAAACTGGGATATCGAAGGAGCATATGTCTTTTCCAGCGGTAAAGACATGGGAGTTTTCAAAGCAGTCGGGTATCCTGAGGATGTGGGAAGTTTCTACAGGCTGGATGAGTATGAGGCATACTGCTGGACAGCGCATGGGAGATATCCCACAAATACTCCGGGATGGTGGGGAGGAGCGCATCCCTTTTCATTACTCGACTGCTCGATAGTCCACAATGGGGAGATATCCTCATATGATGCTAACAGAAGGTATATTGAGATGTTCGGATATAAATGCAGCCTGCTTACAGATACTGAAGTCATTGCATATATTCTGGATTTTCTTATCAGGAAAACAGGTTTGACTTACGAAGAAGCGGCAAATGTCATAGCTGCGCCTTTCTGGACAACTATTGACAGAAAAGAACAGCAGGAAAGGGAAAAACTCACATACCTTAGAAATACTTTCGCTTCTTTGCTAATAACCGGACCTTTTTCAATAATTGTAGGTTTCAAAGGCGGGATTATGGCACTTAATGACAGGCTGAAACTGCGTTCAATGATTGTCGGTGAGAAAGATGATACCGTATATATTTCTTCTGAGGAATCAGCAATACGTAAAATATGCAAAGATTTGGACAGGGTATACTCGCCTCGGGGTGGAGAGCCTGTCATATATACTTTGAGCGGAGGTGGAACCAATGCCTATTAACTATATTTTCCCGCAGTTTGAGATATTACGGGATCAGACAAGATGTATAAAATGCAGGGTATGTGAGAAACAGTGTGCAAACGAAGTCCACAGATATGATGATGACTATAAAATTATGATAGCAGATGAATCCAAATGTGTTAATTGCCACAGATGTGTCGCTTTATGCCCTACTAGCGCTTTAAGGATTATTAAAAACCCGCATTCATTCAGGGAGAACAGTAACTGGACATCGGACACAATTACAGATATATATAAGCAGGCTTCTACTGCAGGAGTTCTGCTGTCTTCAATGGGGAATCCTATGAGTTATCCTGTTTATTGGGATAAACTGCTCATAAACGCATCACAGGTTACTAACCCTTCTATTGACCCGTTAAGAGAGCCGATGGAAACTAAAACATTTCTTGGGGCTAAGAAGCATGTAATCAAAAGAGATGATAAAGGAAATATCATATCCAATCTCAGCCCGCAACTGGAACTTTCCACACCAATCATGTTTTCTGCAATGAGTTATGGCAGTTTGAGCTATAATGCGCATGAAAGCCTTGCACGTGCAGCAAAAAATCTAGGAATACTGTATAACACCGGTGAAGGAGGTCTTCATGAAGATTTCTATCAGTATGGAAGCAATACAATTGTCCAGGTCGCATCAGGAAGATTCGGAGTGCACAAAGATTACCTTAATGCAGGTGCAGCAGTAGAGATAAAAATGGGGCAAGGAGCAAAGCCTGGTATTGGAGGCCATCTTCCTGGAGCCAAGATCACTGAAGACGTATCCAAAACCAGAATGATACCTATTGGTACTGATGCCATAAGCCCTGCACCTCATCATGATATTTACTCGATTGAGGATTTGAATCAGCTTGAAATGTCTTTGAAGAATGCGACTGGTTTTAGAAAGCCTGTAATAGTGAAGATAGCGGCTGTTCATAATGTAGCTGCCATAGCATCAGGAATTGCAAGGTCTGGTGCAGATATAATCGCAATTGACGGATTCAGAGGAGGTACTGGTGCAGCTCCTATAAGAATCAGGGATAATGTCGGGATACCGATTGAGCTTGCTCTTGCAGCTGTTGATACCAGACTTAGAAATGAAGGTATCCGGGATAATGTCTCTCTAGTAGTCGGAGGTTCAATAAGGTCCTCTGCTGATATTGTAAAAGCTATAGCCTTAGGAGCAGATGCAGTATATATAGCGACAGCAGCGCTCTTGGCTTTAGGCTGCCATTTGTGCCGTACATGCTACAGCGGGAAATGCAACTGGGGAATAGCTACCCAAAGAGAAGATCTCGTTAAGAGGCTTAATCCTGAAGTCGGATATCAAAGACTAATAAACCTCATAACTGCATGGAATCATGAGATAAAAGAAATGATGGGAGGAATGGGTATTAATTCCATAGAAGCATTAAAAGGAAACAGGTTTATGCTAAGAGGTATAGGTTTGAACCAGAAAGAGCTTGACATATTGGGAGTCAGGCATGCGGGTGAGTGATAATGAAGAAGATTAAAGTAAATGAGAAATGGTGTCTGGGGTGCCATCTTTGCGAGTATTACTGCGCATTTGCCAATTCCGGAATACAGGATATGGTAAAAGCTTTGAAAGACATGCAGATCAAACCACGGCTGAGGATAGAGCAGAACGACAAGATTTCCTTTGCAGTATCCTGTCGCCACTGCGAAGATCCGATATGTGTAAAAAGCTGCATAAGCGGAGCACTGACCATAAAAGACAATGTAGTGTGTATTGATAAGCAAAGATGTATAGGCTGTTATACATGCGTACTGGTTTGTCCGTATGGTGCAGTGCTTCCATCTGAAGAAGGGGCAGTAAGAAAATGCGAATTATGTACAAGCCGTTCTGATTCCAAACCTGCATGCGTGCAGGGCTGTCCGAACAAGGCTATTGAACTGGTGGAGGTATGATATGAGATATGTGATTATAGGGAACTCTGCTGCAGCAGTAGGAGCGATTGAGGGAATAAGAAGTAAAGATAAAAAAGGAAGCATTACACTCATATCCATGGAAAGCCATCATACATATTCAAGACCTCTCATATCTTATCTTGTGCAGGGAAAGACAGACATGCATAAAATGAAATACAGGCCGGACAGTTTTTATGAAGACAATAAAATACATGCGATGCTGGGTAAAAAAGCTGTGAAAATCCTTCCAGGCATTACCAGTGTTATACTGGAGGATTCATCTGCAGTTGAGTATGACAAGCTTCTTGTCGCTACTGGATCCTCTCCTTTTATGCCGCCAATACAGGGGCTTAATGATGTGAAACGCGTACATACTTTCATGACACTTGATGATGCTGTTAATCTTTTAGAAATAATAAACAGCCAAT
>JAAYBX010000070.1 GCA_012729955.1 Clostridiaceae bacterium | reverse complement strand
CCTTTGCAAAAGAAAGCTTAAGCTTCTCACCACCTGAAAAATCCACCCCGTTGTCATTAATCTGCCTGTTGTATAAAGAATCCATTCCTTCAGGACAGGAGGATATCTTTTCCCACAAGCCAGCTTTTCTCAAGCAGTCCTCTACCTTAACCTTATCCGTCTTGTACGATTCCTCATTTGATACCAGCTCAGATATTTTAAACGGCAGGAAATTCACATCCTGAAACACAACAGAAAACAGCATATAGTAGTCTTCAATATTGTATTCATCCATAGCTCTGCTATTTATATATACTTTTCCTTCAGTCGGAGTATACAGTCCGCATATGGTCTTTATCAAAGTCGTCTTTCCTGCTCCGTTTAAACCGACAATCGCAATCTTCTCGCCTTTTTTGATTGTAAGATTAATGTTTTTCAGAGTCGGATTATCAGCTTTTGGGTACTTATATGAAAGATTCTCCAGCTTTATCTCACATGGGTTTTCGATATTCTCAAGGTATGTCCTACTGGTATTTCTGTTATGCTTCTCCTCCAGTTCCATAAAATCACGGTAATCGCTTACAGCATATGCAGTCTTATTGATAGTGCCTGCATTAGTTATTATGCTTCCCACCCAGTCAGCAAAACCGCTTATGGCTGCAAAATACAGCACAAATGAATCTATCCCGATTTCATTGTTTAGTACCATCTTAATGAGGATAAAGTAAGCAAGCCCGTCACGTATAAGGATTATGAGAAGCTCCACAAGGTATACCGGCAGATTCCTGATTAAAAGCTTCTTATCCCATAAAAGCCTTTTCACATACAGCTCTTTGTACATGTTAACCAGCCAGCCCTTCATGCCATATATACGTATATCCTTGGCAAGAGTTAAATTCCCGCTCTCTCTTGATATATAGTCCATCTTTCTTTCATATATATCCCAGTTGGAACGGTTCTTCTGTTCGTAACTGTTGTAAGCTTTAACAAGAAGATAATTCAGAACAGGGGTAACTGTAAGGAATACTACAAGATAAGGACTGGCAAAAGAGATAACCGTACCATAAACAAGATATCCAAGAAGGCTTTTTATAATATCTGCAGACCCTTCTACTATGTTGCTTGCTCCTGTCCTGTTACCCATATTATCCAGTATCCTCTGGGCACGATGATACAGCGTCTGAACATGAGGTGATTCCAGGTTCTCATAATCCGTAAAAAGAACCTTGTCATATTTATCCATTATCATTTGATGAGTGAATTCCAGCCTGTAGGAATTCATAAGACCATTAATGAGGGTTGTTAAAATATTTAAGAAGATTACAAGAGCTACTGCTTTACTTACAGTAATAAGTATTGTGCTTAATTCATTTTCCGACATTATGAGCGTAAGAGCAAGTTTAGGTATGTATATCCCCATAAACTGGACCGCTACATATACAGGCACGGATATTATAAGTATTAAGAACATCTTCTTATGCAGCTTCCACAGCAGCTTTACAAGCAATTTTACATTGCTCGACACTGAATGGCTCTTTATAGTATTGTTTGTATTTATATCATTCAAGATCATATACTCCTTTCAAAGAGCACATTATCATAATGGTCATATTTGTATTCATTTATGCACGGG
>JAAYBX010000069.1 GCA_012729955.1 Clostridiaceae bacterium | reverse complement strand
TTGGCAAGAACTTGCCATTCAATACTCTCCTTGTTATTGGATGTGTTATTATCTTGTTCATATTCGCCAAAATATATGTAGCTTCCAGTTTCTGCTCCTTTAAGCGAAGCTCTTATTAGATACAATATGCTGTCTTTATAACTGCCTAATGATTCAAATGCATTTATTGCTTCTTCATATTCACCAGTATCGTAGAGTGATACAGCTTTGTCATATATATTCTGCTTCTTTCTGTCTTCTTCGTTAATATGGGAAACATACCCCTTCAATGCTGCAGATAACTTATCGTCTGCATATTTTAGCGCTTTCTTGTAGTTATTATTGTCATCAAAAGGTTCATTGCAATCCAAAAGATCTTCCTGCTTTTCCACTTCTAATTCTGCCATCAGTTTGCCAAGATAAGCGTGCGCATTTTCAGGATCCGCATCAAGTACCTTTTCACAATACTCATCAGCTTTCTCAAAATCACCATCTTCCAGAAAAATAAACGCGCGGCGTAACAATGGAGCAGTTGTTGAGTTTTTACTGTCAGTTAAAACAGAATCCCTTCCTGGTTTGTTTTGTACGTCTGCTGCTGCAATCTTCTTTATCCCTCTCATCAGATCCTGTATGAACCCGAGCTTAGTCATATCCTGCGCCTGCAGATGAGAGAATTCATCAGGAAGATCATACGGATCAATGTCCTTGTATGCTGGAATCAGTATTTTATTTGAACCTTTTTTGATTAGCGACAGATAACGTGACCATTCGTTCTTGATCCAGACAGAATTAAAATATTCTATTTTTGTACCTATGACAACCATGACCTTTGCACTGTTAATAGCGGCAAAGATATACGGCTCATAAGCAGTACCAAGTTTGTCCTCTAGTGTTATCCGGGAGTAAAATACCTTAAATCCTTCTTTTTTAAGCTCATGATATAAATCGTTTGCAAGAACGCTGTCTTGAGTCCTTCTGCCATTGGAATCGGTTTCCTTATAGCAGATAAAAACATCAAATGGTTCTTCTTTTTGGGAAATTGCCAGAATACCTCTCTGTATTTCATCTATTGCTTGAGCTTCTTCCTCATAAATTCCACGCTGGTAGCTGTCAGCATATTCTAAGGAGCTTTTAAAATCCTCATCAGAAAAAATAGAAGTGAACTGCATACGGTTAACAGTTGGAATACGCTTGCGGCTCGTTGGATCTTCAATATATTCAATCCCGTATCTGCATAACACTATAGACCAATATGCTTCTGCATCAGTATTATCCTCATTGAGAATCTGCTCATAAATCGACATTGCCTTATCATAATCATTACTTCGACGGAAATGATCCGCACGATCATACATATTTGCTCGCCGATCATCATTTATTTTAGGCAAGGTCTGTCTAGTGCCACAACTGTCACAGACTGTTATGGTTTCTTCTGGTTTTATTTCCAGTGTCCCGCCACACATTTTGCATTTTAATATCGTCATGTGCTTTCCTCCTGATTTCTATAAGAACATCTAATTGTTTCAAAAAATGGCTCCAGGTCTTCTTTTATACAATTACTAATTGGTATATTAATACTTATTTCTTTTTGCTCTTTTATCTTGTTTTGAGCAATACTCCCGACAGCTTCTTGTAATTTTACGTAATAAATATCTTCATCATTTAATGTATTCACGTAAAGTAACATAATTGGAATATTATTCTGATAACCATACTTAGCATTGGAAGTTGAAATTTGAATTGAAATATATGGTTTTCTTTTTAGTGCTTTAAATTTCTTTTCTGTTCCTTTAATCTGCAACAGTGCTAGTGAACCAGTTGGATTACCTTCTTTAAATAACTCAATTAACGCATCTATTCCATAATCTCTTTCTGTCAATTCCCTATATAGAGCATCTCCATTTTGGTAAAATTTATCTATTTTACTTCTTATGATGTCTTTTGATTTTGTTTCAATTATATGTGGTCCAGTTCGAGACATATGATTCACTCTCACTTTAACATCTTGCACTTCTTATTCCTGTCATTTGCCAATATTAGTATCTCGCTTGATAAGCTCTTCACTTTATCAATATCATTTGCTTCAACTGCCTCTGAAAAGGCTGAGAATCTGATAGAGATTTGCGATTCAATGCCCGAAAGAGCATCATTCGACATAGGATCACTGTATCTTATTGCTTCATAAACCTTTTTGGTTTCTGTTTTGATCTCATCTGTTTTGGAGTGTGCTATAAGGCTTTCAGCATCAGCTGTCAAAGACTTTATGAAAAAAGTCTGAACCTTAATCTTTTGATCTACATCCTCAACTATTGCAGCTGCCGCTCTTGCCTTTACTAAATCAATCGCATAAATTGCAAGAAGGATCGCGCAAAGCAATATACCTACCCAATAAGGAAGAGGAGATATTATCATGCAAAGAGCGCCAAAGACAAAAGACATAATCAACCCGCTGTAGCTGATAGTTATAAGAGGAAGATTATAGAACAGCTTCTTCAAATTATCTTCTTTAAAAGCAAGGTATGAACATATCAGCTGTCCAAAAAAAGCTAGGGTTATGAATACATAACCGATCCAGAAGGATGCAGTATATTTTTCAACTCCTGACCAGCCCACAGAGACAAAAGCAATAATATTGAATAGCACAAGGAAAATAGCCCATATTGTAATATAAAACTTAAAGTTGTTTTTCATAATTTCTCCCCCTTATAATTTTTCTCCGCATTCAAGGCAGAACTTGCCTCCTGCAGGAACATCAGCTCCACATTTCGGACATTTATTTGAAAGCGGCGAACCGCATTCCATACAGAATTTCGCTTTCGGATTAAGAGCAGCTCCGCATTTCGCGCATTTAGCCTGAGCAGGAGCTGGAACCTCTGTCTGAGTTGCAGCATTGATCGCATTATTCACTGTTCCGCCAACCAGCCCGCCTATTGCGCCTCCCACGCCTGCCATAGTTCCTAAACCGACTCCTAAATTAGTGAATTGAGCTACAGCCTCATTATCTGCTATACGCTCAGCAACATCAAACCCTCTCTCCTGCTGGTATGAATATCCTTCCTGCATTCGTTTTGTAGCTTCTGCCTGCGATGCGATAACTTTTTTTTGAGCATCAGTCTGTGCATTTATCAAGCCTATCTGCTGATTCAGTTTAGCTTCTGTGACATCAGCATATTGGCGGAAATGGAGCTCCTTGAATTTCTCATACTGCCTTTCACCGTCTGGTTTCACTACATTTGTAACAAAGAATCTTTCAAGAGATACGCCATAGGCAAGAAAGTCAGGAATTAGCATCTTCCATATATCTTCTGAAAAAGTTGTCAGGTTTTCGTCCATCTGGAAAATGTTAATCGAATTTTTTCTCATTGACTGAGCAATATATGTTTTAACCTTCGTCATAAGAAATGATCGGAAAAAGCTAACCAGTTTTTCCTGGCCAAGAAAATTCTCAGTTCCGACAAGTTTCAATAATAGCTTGCGGAAATCTTCCACGCGAAGGCTCATCTCGCCGCTTACCCCAATCGCTATAGGAAAGTTGTATACTGGCTCCATGTATTGCACCTTACTGTCGGTACCCCACTTTATTGACATCTGTTCAACTTTGTTAACAAAATACACCTCGCAGTGGAAAGGTGTTTTGTCTCCGGTTGCCCTATTCAATAGCTTGCCCACTAATGGTATGTTCTGAGTTTCTAACGTATATCTTCCTGGTCCGAACAAATCAAGAGTCTGACCATTCATGAAAAATAGAGCTTCCTGAGATTCGTGAACAATCAGTTGTGTCAGCGAATTGAAGTCAGTAACCGGATGCTTCCATATGAAAGTGCTGTTATTACCTTCATACATGATAATGTCTGCTATTTGTGTCATTTTTACGCCCCCTCAAAAAACTAATATTTAACAAGCAATATGCTGTCTTTTATTCTAATAAATTTAAATTATCTTCTGTATTCTTAATTCTCATAATATGATTTATTTAAATTAAGCCACAATTCAAGAGAAGTTCCAAACATTGCTGCAAGCTTGATTGCGATATCACCTGACATGCTGATATTCCCGTTTATTAACTCTGAAACAGTCTTAGGAGTAGTATCAAGCCTTTTTGCAAGTTCATTCTGATTGATCTCCATATCCTCCATCATCTGTTTTACATAATAGCCTGGATGAAAGACAAGGGTATTGTTAAATGTGGTTGTGTTACTCATAATGTTTTGATACCTCCTGAATTTCTACTATCTGAGTGTATAAGCATATAATATCAAAGTTTTTTTCTTCCCACTGTTCATATTCTCTATTAAGTGGGATAATTATCAGCCTTATACCGCTTTTCTTTCCTATATATATTGAATATTTACCCTGCATGTTTCCGTCCAGCTTATGGATGTAATAGCTTTTCACGGCTATTACATCCGTTAAATTAACTGCGTTATCATAAGGTTTATCAAGGCAAATAATTTGATAGCGATTGTTTCGCCATAATCCTTTTTTGCTTTTTTGAAATCCGTACATGTTTTTTCAACTCGCTTCGACTTAAATATTATTTTAATAACCTTGTCCTTATATTTTCGTTATCTTTTGAGTAACATTTTTCTATATTATATATTAGCATAGTGCATTATACAAGTATACAGATAAGTTAATGCCCTCATAACCTCATTGCCTGCCTATTACAAGCATGTTATACTCATGTAAGAATTTGTGAGGCAGTTTATGGATATACGCAAGAACCCCTGGCAGAGCAGGTATGGATGGATATGGTACAACACAAAACAGATTTTTGAAGATACCCAGGATGATATCGATGAGCTTGTAAAGAACCATTACGACAATGGAACTAATATCCTCATAGGTTTCTCCTGCACTCATTTCCGCTGGAGTTTTTACCGTCATTGGGACAAGATCAACGCATGTATTGAAAAGATAGTGAAAGCATGCCATAAATACGGAATAATGTATATAGAGCATCACAGCTGCCACCTTACTTTCAATCCTCTGATTGAGGAAGACTATACCTTTATGAATAATATGATGGAAAAAAGAGGTTCATCAGTATCTGACTGGCCATTTATGGAAGAAGATGCCGTTAGCGGCTTTATAGTGGACAACAAGCATATATCTTCCTTCCGTCAGATATCAGGACGTACCGGCAAATGGGGTATAACTAATTACAGAGGGTACGGCATGTGCTTCAACAATCCTGATTTCAGGACAGCATATGTAAAGTATCTTGAATCATTGTATGCTTTGGGCATAGACGGGATTATGACCGATGATATACAGTATTTCGGAAATGACCGCATGGGATGGCTTGCATTTAATGCATGCACATGTTCTCATTGCAGAAAGCTTTTCAAGGAAAAGACTGGTTATGAAATACCTCAGCCTTCAGAATGGGAGTCATTCTATTGGAATTTCAAAGATCCAGTATTCGTCGCATGGAAACGTTTCAAGGATGAATCCACTCTGGATTTTGTAGGATTTATTAAAGAACATTACGGAAAACTGGGATATGACATGTACAGGCCTAATTACATATCCGAGATACTAAATACGAATAAGACCGCACTGCCTTTTGAGAAATGTGCAGACATATGGGACTGCATATTCCAGGAAAATGGTACAGGGTGCGTTATAAAAGAGTCATATTTAAGTTTCGCTTTAGAAGCTCTGCACAGGTACAATATGGCAAGAGCGAAAAATGTCCCTTCCATGTCCATGTTCTACCCCTGCACGCAGGACGCATTGTATTTCACATGGGCTTTAGCAAAATCCTGGGGGCAGCTTTTCAGCAACTGTTCGGGCGAAGGAACAAACGCAAAGCTTGATGAGCTTTCTCTGAGGATTTTTGAGAAAAAGCATATGTCTTCATATACTGCTCCCAAAAAGATAACAGATCTCGCATTTCTTTTTTCATTTGACACCAGGGATTATTCTGACGGGTGTGAAAAACACCAGGATGATTTTTTGAGATGGCTTGAAGCTTCATACCTTTCTGGTATAGCAACAGATATGATATTTGAGGATGCACTTATCAGGGAATTAAAAAAACATAAAAGAATAGTATGTGCTCATACTGTTATGCTGTCAGACAAGGTTTTGATAAATTTAAAGAAATACATAGAAGGAGGAGGACACCTCATAACCACTGGTGAATTCGCTAAATACAGACCTGACGGCAGCTTAAGGAAAAAAATAGTTTTCGGCAGATCTTCAGCCTGCTTTGGAAAAGGAAAAGTAACATACCTTGATGACAGCATGTGCCATGATAAATACCACTGGTACATACTCATTCACCGCTTCAGTTCTGATTTAAAAAATGAGTATAAAGAAATACCGCCATACTCAGTGGACCTGTTGAGAAATACTGGAGGAAAAGCCTTACTTGACGCTATAGATAATGATGTAATAGTAAAAGCTTACTCTGCCCAGGATATCTACCATTCCCTTTTTAAAGTAAGATACGGGTATATTTTGAATATATTAAATGTGCAGGACACAATATCCAAAAAAGGACAAGCAAACCACTATAATCCCATCCCCTATTTCACAAAAGACTCCAAGCGTATACCACATGAGATAAGAATAGATATAAAGATGGATATTCCCTGTAATAAAATCACCCTTTATTCGCCTGAAAGAAAAAGAGCATTGACAATTCCTTTTTCCAAAGAGAACGGAATATTAACCTTCACAATACCTAAGAAGACTTTTTCCGGTTATGTTCTGGTAAAGATAAAATAGCAAGTCTTTTTAAAAAGGTTTTAACACAGTTAAAATAATCTCTCATCATTCGTCCTGGGCTATAAGCATATAAGCTCGAAGAGGTCTTAATGGCAGCTGCAAAATACCTTCCTTTGATACAAAATACTCGTTCTTAAAAACATTGACATAACGCCCATCTGTTAAAATTCGTATTTTCGCATCAGTATCTGTAGCGTTATAAACACCTATGATTGTATTATTCACATATGTATATACTATATCTTCATGGCTGTATAAGAAGCATCCGCTTTTATCTGCCATATCACGAAGAAATACGGAAGGTGGATTTGGACATGCGCAATATAATGTTCTTACATTATCAATTGTCTTTTCAGCGCAGGCAACAGTTCCGTCACTATAATATGCAAGTGGAGTAGTCGAAGGATCTTCAATAGAAAAATGTGGTGGAGCTATATTATTAATGACACATGAATCCTTATACACAAAACTGCCATGGCTACTGGACTGTTCAATTATATTCATACCTGTAATCGCTTTAATTCTTTCTATAGAATTTTCCGGGTTTTGCGTATAATCAGGCGCATATAGCCAAAGAACAGTCTTTCCTTCCTTTATTAAAAACTTACTTCTGATATGTTCTGCTAACTCATGTGGAATAGCATATGCATTTAAGAATATATATAGCTTATACCTCTCCATTTTATCTGATGTGCAGTAAGAAAGACTATATACATAATATAGCGCGCCTATAGAAGCATTGAATTATAAAATGATATCCTTTTTATCATGATTTTAAATAAAGTCATTTAGTAGAAAATGTATAAGATTGTATATCATAAACCCGTTATCGTCACGATATGGTAGTCCGGAGTCTCCTTTTACAATGATTTTTTGAAAAGAATCTGGAATGCTTATCAGCGAAGCTTTTTCCCGTGCTATCTTGCTCTCATCAAAGTAACTATAAGCTGATTGAATATAGTATCTGTTATACCCTTTATTGGCAACAAAATCTACCTCCAGCTGTTTTCTGACACCGTGACCTTTTTCATTTTGTGTATTGATTTCTACGACACCGACATCAACCTGAAATCCGCGTGCAATCAGTTCGTTATAGATCATATTTTCCATAATATGTGTTGGTTCAATTTGACGAAAATCGATTATTGCATTTCTTAGACCGATATCGCAAAAATAATACTTAGCAGGCGTAGATATATATCTCTTTCCCTTAACATCATACCTTCTTGCACGGTTTATAATAAATGCATCAGTATAATAATCAATATACTTTTTGATTGTGTTAGCACTTATTGTGGTGTGATTCATTGTTTTAAATGTATTGGAGAGTTTCTGAGCATTAGTAAGTGTTCCGATTCCCGATGCAAGAATATCTAAAAGTTCTTCAAATTCGGTCGGATTCTTTATATTGTGTCTTTGCTTCAGATCAGAAAGGTATATTTTTTCTCCGACTCCCTTAAGATAAGAAATCTTTCTCTCATCGCTCGACATAAGCGCAACAATGGGAAGACCTCCAAATCTCATATACTCATCAAGACGATCACGCCTGTCTCCACCAAGCTCCTCGTAATATTCTTTGAAAGTTAAGGGATAAATTCTGATTTCATCACTCCTTCCTCTGAATTCGGTAATAATATCACTCGAAAGAAATTTTGAATTACTCCCTGTCACATAGGTATCAGCATTTTTTATATGCAACATACTATTGAGAACGTCCTCAAAACCATTGACATACTGTATTTCATCAAGAAGAATAAAGTACTTACCATCATTGACCATTCTGCTTCTAATAAACGAATATAGTGCCGTTTTTTCCCGTAAAGAAGCATTTTCCATATCATCGAGCGCAATCTTTATAATATGGTCTTCTGGTATTCCGCTTTCTCTTAGATAACGGTCAAAGATGTTAAAAAGAAGATAGGACTTCCCTGCTCGTCTTATACCGGTGACAACCTTTATTAAAGGGCTTTCCATACTTGTAATCAATTGCTGTAAATATCGCTCACGTTTAAATTCCATTTTTGAATCCTCCGAAGGTTTTTTGCGCATAAACGCAATTTTCTTACATATATACTATAACCGGTGCTTGTCAGAATGTCAATAATGCAACATACTATTTTCGCGCTAAAGCGCAAAAATCTTTCGCAAGTATCAATAAGAGTATTATTTCAATAATTCATCTTTTATCTTCTCTATCAATCAGAATAAAGCGGGAAAAATCAGAATTTCCATTCTTTATTGTAATGAAATACCGCATATGTTAATATATGTTATAAGATTCAAAATTTTGCATATAAAGGTAATAGCAATGTCCAGAAATAACTGTTTGAATATTTTGAAATGTATTGCGTGCATCGGTGTTGTATTTATCCATATTGCATTCCCAGGCATCTTTGGTAGAGTTATTCAGGTATTTGCTGCTTTTGCTGTACCCCTGTTTCTTATGATTGCGGGTTACTATTCATATGGATGTAATAAAGACAAGATAAAGAAGCGGTTTATAAAGATTATAAAAATATTGTTGCTCGCAATATTGTTATACTTCACATATAGTGTTGTTAAAGGGATATATAACCACAGCTTAAGTACATGGCTAATAGACAACTTCACCTGGATGTCTCCTATAAGGTTCTTCGTTTTTTGTACCATCGATTGGGCAATACCGTTATGGTATCTGATCGCTATAGCGGAAACATATTTGTTTGGATATTTATCGTCAAATACAAATGGCAGCACAAGGCAACCAAATTCACCTGGATATTCTTTTTATTAAGTCTGGTGTTAACAATAATTGTTGAATCAATGGATTTAAACTGGTCCTATCAGATAAATTTTATACTTCGGGCTCTGCCTTGGTTTATGTTCGGATATTTAGTGAAAGAGAAATATGAAGTTAAACTTGATAAGGTAAATAACCTTACTTTATTTGGTGTTGCTATTTTAGGCTGGTGTATTGCTTTGTCTGCAATATTATTAAAATGTAAAATTGAATATCAATATCTTGGTATACTAATAGCTTCTCCTGCCCTATTCTTAATAGGAGTCAAAAATCCTGATGTAAAGATATCTAAAACAGTTGAGTATATCGGTGATAAGCTATCTCTGTTCATATATATATTACATCCATTGGTATCAACAGCAGTAAGTTTTACTGTTATGTTGATTGGTATAAACAAAGAAGGAATATATTCTTACTTCCACCCCATATTAACTCTAATTGCATCAATAATTGTTGCAACAGTATTTGAGTTGATTTTTAGGAACAAAAAACTTAGTAAAATTATATATTAAATGAAATAATCGGAAATAACGAAAGTATATCTTTTCTTCTGTTATTATAGATTATGATCTGTATTAGCATTTCTTAAATCTCTTATACAAAAAAAGCATCTTTAAATGTCTGCTTTTGTGCATGATTCACTAAAAGTTAAATGAATATCCAAATTACTCAAATCGATAAAAGCAATTCTTTAAATTCAGGAAAACCATTTTTTACTGTATCATATACGATATATCCATCCACGATTTCATAATTATGAACAATGATATTCCGCAAACCGCGAATTTGATTCCATGGAATATTTGAATGGTTTGTTTTAAATTCATCAGACAACTTGTTTGTATTCTCGGAAATTTGAATAAAAATAAACATTATGGCATTCTGTAAGACATCATTACTCTCAAATTCTTGGCAAGAAATACTGTCTAGATGAGAAATAGCAAAATTAATGAACTCCATAATTTTTTTGACATAATACTGGTCATTTTTCACATTATCCATACACCTTCACTCCTGTTTGCAAAATTTCGTTCATAAGCTCGGTATTTTTAGTGGCATCGTCAAATTTTATGAGATCCACTTTTTTGTGCAATACATCCATCAAATCTTGCAACAAGCCATAGTATGTCAATCCGGTGGCATTTGAAGCAACTAATAGATCCACATCACTTACCTCGGTTGCTTTTCCTTTTGCATAGCTTCCAAACAGATAGCTATATGAGACTTCATATTTTTTCAGGACAGGAGCTATTTTTTCTCTAATTGACTGTAGAGATAATATCCCATGTGTTTCGTCTAGGCGACTGTGGTCTTTTAGCATTTCCATCATTTTTTGATACTTCAACGATGTCGTATACTTTTTATCAATCTCATAACGCTGGTATGTACGTAATGGGATATGCAGGAAAGCAGCTGCTTCTGCTTGCGTCATATGGCATTGTTCTCTGGCTTCTTTCAATATCATTTCATCACCTCCTTCATTCGTTAAAGTCAATTGTATAGCGTTCAATTGGCACATTTCCATTTTGTATTATGCCTTTTTGGCGCTTTTTCATACTTAGCATACGCCACTTTGTCGTATTAGTCAATAGACTAACATGCCAGTAAAGCTTCACATGAATATAGTTTTATGTTTTCAGTTCGTCATTCCTATGAAGGTAAACTTATTGATTATGCATACAGTCTCATATAGATAGATTATTTCAATTCTATATACAAAAAAAGCAGGCATCTTTAAATGTCTGCTTTTTGGCTCCCCCTGTCCGGCTCGAACGGACGACCCTGCGGTTAACAGCCGCATGCTCTACCAACTGAGCTAAGGAGGAATAGATGTATGGATGATCCTCCAAAAGAGAAGGACCATCCATACTTGGTACCGGCGTCAACCTATCTTCCCAGGCAGCTGCCCGCCAAGTATTGTCGGCACGAGTGAGCTTAACTTCTGTGTTCGGAATGGGAACAGGTGGATCCTCACCGTAATAGGCACCGGTTGACATATATGGGAAAAGCTTTAGGAAAGCTCTTCTTTCTTTGGGGAGGTTCGCTGGTGACCCGTACGAGATTCGAACTCGTGTTGCAGGCGTGAGAGGCCGGAGTCTTAGGCCACTTGACCAACGGGCCACGTCACAGGCGAACCTACTGGTACACCACCAGGGACTCGAACCCAGGACCCGCTG
>JAAYBX010000068.1 GCA_012729955.1 Clostridiaceae bacterium | reverse complement strand
ATTTATCCCTCTTGCTTTAAGTTCCTCGATAATCAATTTTAATATTGTGGATTTTCCGGATCTGCGTATGCCGGTAAGAATTTTAACAAACGGAGTATCTGTAAAAGCTATTATTTTATTAACATACGTTGGTCTGTTTATCATTTAATCACCTCCAATTATTCATATTATACATTAACACTTTAAATTAATCAATTAGTTTTGCGGTTATAACCCGATAATCCTATTATATCTTACTATAATTGCGGATAGATTAGGATAAAAGAGTATATCCCAAACCAAAAGGATAAACTTATGAGTGTCTAATTTAATATTAAAGGTATATGTGCCTAAATATTCAATAACGGCTTTATGATTCATAACAACTGCTTGATTATAAGTAATAAAAAAAAGAGGGAATTTTGCTTCCCTCTTTTTGCTTACTGCTTTAACTCGAACTGTCCGGTATAAAACCTGACATATTTTCATTGCTGTTTCAGAAGATTCTCGTGGTATCCTCAATCAATCTCTATTACAATAATTCATTCTTTCAGGGTGTCTTCCTACGGTCCTAACGCAGTAATAGGTACTACATAAACACCATCCTCACGTTTATATACCATATTGCTTAATCCGCATATGACACACAGGATTTTTGGTGGATTTTCTCCCTCGTTTTCCATTATCCTTTTGAGTTCTAACAGTCCTGCAGCAGCTGAATCAATCTGGTTTGCTCCCAATTTGATTTCAAATGCTCCCCATGTACCATCTGAAAACTCTACAACAGCATCGGCTTCATTTCCTTTTTCGTCTCTAAAATGAAATAATTTTGCATCGTTATATTCTGCGTATATCTTTAAATCATGTTCACATAAGCTTTCAAAAATAAATCCAAATGTCGTCAAATCATTAAACAACATTTCCGGTGTAGCTGACAATGCCGCAACAGTAAGCGATGAATCTATAAAATGACGTTTTGCTGATTTTAGTAATCTGCGTGATGACCTAAGTTTCGTCGCAAATGCCGGCTGATCATCTAAGAGAAATAATCGATTAAATGTGTTTAAATAATCTGAAACTGTATCCGGGTCAATCTGTATCTCGTCATTAGCACCCATATCTTTTCTCAGGGTACTGTTATTTGCCAATGTACTCTCATTTCTTCCTAATGAATGAAGCAAAGACCACACTTTCCTTGAATCTCTCTTCACTCCATCTACCTTAAACATATCATCATCAACAACCGCTTTGAGATATTCAACTGCCAACTGACCACACAACTCTTCCGGTGCGTCGGTATTCCCTGGCCAACCACCACGAACAGCATAATATATCAGCTGTCTTAGTGTCACCTCACCCATAATTTGCACCTTAATCTCTTCTTCAAACAAATTTTTAAGAGATACTACTCCCGAAGAATCCCCCGTTTCAAAAAGTGACATTGTACCCATTCTGACCTTGCTGATTCTTGCAGTTCCACTATGCATAATTCCTTTATGGTTCGGTGTGGCAGACCCTGTCAGAATAAACTTGCCTTTTCTATTATCCTTATCGACTTCAAATCTAACAGCATCCCATAAGGGTGGAACCTCCTGCCACTCATCAATTAAGCGCGGAGACTCTCCTTGTAAAACCAAGTCTGGACTAATCTGTGCCATATTTCTTGTTTGAAAATTATTCGCAGGATTACCAATATAGGCTGCACTCAACGCTCTACTACGGCCAGTCCATGTCTTTCCGCAATACTTTGGTCCTTCAATACATACCGCACCAAAGCTTTTCATGTGTTTATCAAGTTGCTTTTCTATTAATCTACTTTTGTACCCTTCAGGTGTTAACATTGCGGAATAACCTCTTGTTTTTACTATTATACCCCTATTCGTTCTCTTAAGTCAATTCTATTCCGTGATATTCATCGTTATTATTCCGTGAAATACGCCATTTCCATTCCGTAAGTTTCTCTTATTCTGTTCCGCTGCTTGTACATGTTAAGTATGGTGTATCGGATGTAATCTCTATTTTCTTGAACGAATCATTAGTTTTCAAAAGTTATCTGATTCCGGTTACAATTTTTATTAGTTTATTATCTTTTCGTTTTATCATCTGTTCCAAATAGTAATCTCTCTTAATTTCTTTATCCATCTTTACCACTCCTAAAAGATATTTCGATTAGTTTTTACCAAAATATCTTTTAATATCCAATTCCAATTCGTGATTTCACGTGCACTATGTAACTCTACATCACCATTCTTTTAGAGATAGTGACGGAATAATAAAAAAGAGGGAATTTGCTTCCCTCTTTTTGCTTATACTTATTAACTCAGCTCAAACTGCCCTGTATAAAGTTTAAAATATCGGCCTTGTTGTTTCAGAAGATTCTCATGGTCTCCTCTTTCGATTATCTGGCCATTTTCTAATACCATTATCGCATTGGAGTTTCTGACAGTAGACAATCTGTGTGCTATAACGAATACTGTTCTTCCTTCCATAAGCTTATCCATTCCTTTTTCAATCAAAGCTTCGGTCCTGGTATCGATGGAGCTT
>JAAYBX010000067.1 GCA_012729955.1 Clostridiaceae bacterium | reverse complement strand
CGGGATCATTATTTTCAAACTGAATACTGATTCTTCAACACTAAAAACAGCCTGGCCGCCATGTTTTTCAGCTATTGAAATAATGCTTCGTGTTCCAAAACCATGTTCCTCATGAAAAGACTGTGGACATCCGTCTTTTAATTGAACCTCCACTGTATAAGGGTTAAGAATTGAAATTAACAACTTGTTTTTATGTATCTGTATTTTAACTGTTACATATGGATTAGAGCACGTAGACGCTGCAGTGATGGCATTTTCCAAGCCGTTTGAGATAAGGGAGCACAATTCTGTATCGCTAAGAGGAATTTTATTTGGCATATCTGCTTCAGCTGTAAACTCAATGCGTTTCTCTTTTGCTTTTGATGAAAAGGAAGATAGAATCAGATTAGCAGTTTCATTCTCGCAAAATCGTATAGGTGTGATATTGTCGATATCAGACTGCACTGTTTTAAGATATTCTTTTATTTCGTCAATTCGTCCCTTAGATGCCAATCCCTGAAGAAATGTAATATGGTGTCTCATGTCATGGCGATATACAGCAGTGCATTCCTGCAACTGACGTAAAGCAGTAAGTTCAGTTTTTGAATGCTGCAATTGCACATTCAGCATATCTCGTTCTCTTTGAGAATCTGCTTGTTTTAGAATTTCAGTATAGTACAGAGTAATAAAGATAAAGTAGAAAACAGATACTATAGTTGGAATGAATTGAACTACCCATTTAGAATCCCTGAAAAGAATGTCTGGGTAGAGGATAGTGGCATAATCGAAAAAATAGTAAAAAACTGGGACAGCAGCAAAAAGTAAAATAGAATGATTTGATTTTTCCATAAGCTGTCTGACTGAACCAGCCACATATGTTTTGAGCAAAAGGTAAGCAAGGATTATTGATATTATATATGAAATATGATCTGCAGTAGTGCTCTTAAAAGCATCACCTGCAATAAAACCAATCCAACGTGGAGCCTGACAGCATAGGTAAGCAGATACTACACTTGTTACAGATATAAGCCAGGTACGCTTAAAATATAGAGTAAACAACAGTATTATTGGTACATGTATTAAAAAGGGATAAAGTTTTGATGTTGTCTCTAAACCAAAAAACCATAAACTTGTATATTGGGCTAATAAAAGGAATATGCAAATGAAAACAAGAGTAATATTATTTTTCCGGGTTTGTTTTATCCCTGCGAATAGGATGGAAATTGTAATGCCAAAGAATAAGGAGAAGCCAAAACGTATCAGTCCAGTAACAGTTTCTATCACGTTATTCGCCTCCTTTGATGTCTAATTCATCAGCTTCTTTAAATAAGAATTTGGTATAAGCAGTCTTTGTTTGAGAATAAACAGCTCTTGCTATCGGGACCCGACGACCGCAAACTGTCAATAATTCGTTTTGGCCTATTTTTTGTACCCATACCAGATTTGCAATATATGAACGGTGTACTTTTATAAATTCCGTTCTTTTTAAGAGAGTCGGTTCAAAATCTGCCAAGCTTCCATTTACTTTCATAATGCTATTGTCTGAAAGATAGAAATATATAGTTTTAGCATTTACTTCCACATATTCAATCTTTCTGTATGGGATTATAAACACAGAAGATGATGTCTTTATGTGTATTGCTTCCTCAGGTTTATTGAATTTATCTGCCAGTTTGTCTAGTATGGGAAATAGTTTCTCCTTTACAGCGGGTTTTAAAAGGTAATAATTCGCTCTGACACTATAGCTTTCCACCGCATATTCCGGTGATGAAGTAAGAAAAATGATTTCAATTTTATCATTTTGTTTACGAAGCTCCTGTGCTGCCTGCAGGCCATTAAATCCGGGCATGAGAACATCAAGTAAGAGAATATCATAATCTCTTTTATTGATCGACTCTAAAAAATCAATTGCATTGTAAAAACATTCATAATTAATATCTGTTTTTTTGTTTTCTCTATATAATTCTACAAGCGATGTAATCTGAGACAAATCATAACTGTCATCATCACAAATAGCAATTCTCAGCATCTTCACAGCCTCTCCCTAAGAATATTATAAGTTTACAATAATTCCTATCTGTGTTCAATTGGATATGTGAATTTCAGGCTTAAAATATTACCTTTCAGGCATAAAAAAGGCATATATAGATTGTATATATTAATATATATCCAAATGTGAATAAGACATTGCAAGTTTATCTGTACAAAGTATTCATAATGCATTTTTAATTATTCAGGCAATGAAAGAAAATAAAGAAAGGCAGGAGAAAAGACATGAAGAAAAGAGTTATAAGTATTTTACTAGTAATATGTATGGTTTTTACCCTTGTTCCGATGACAGTTAAGGCTGCAAGAGCACTAACGGAACTGCATATCGGTAGCATAAATGTAACATTACCAGACAATGGTAATACAGTTTATTCAAATACGGATACATCTGATTCCACATGGTGGGTCAGTAACAACAGCGGGAGTTACACCTTAACTCTGAAAGATTCTAATATTTCTACATCATATATATGGACACAATCAAGTTTAGGCAATACAGCAGCTATATATGCGAATGGTGATTTAAATCTTGTTTTACAGGGAACAAGTACTGTACATAATCCGGATGCTGTAACAGCACGCATAGTTAAAAATGCTTACGGTATCTATATTTATGGCAATCTGAATATATCAGGAAATGGTACTTTAAATGTATCCAGCGATACAGTTGAATCAGGTGCATGTTATGGGATATATTCAATAAATAATATGACCATTTCAGAGAATGTAACTATTAATGCAATTGCAAATGATAGTGTGAATGCACATACGACTTATGGTATCTTTTGTAACGGTACAGTTACAATACAAAATTATGCTTCAGTAAGTGCAACTGGCGGAGAGATATCAGGCACATCATATGACTCTAGAAATAGTAAGGGGCTGGCATTAGACCATCTTATTGTTAAAGATGATGCAAAATTGAACGCTACTGGAAGATCCGCAAATGCTGGCCATGCTTCCAGTGTGGGTATTGAATTACGTTCGAGCTTAATCAGTATGACAATAAGCAATAATGCCAATGTGATAGCAAAAGGTGGATCAACAGGATCTAATGGTAGTTATGGTATTTATAGCAGCAGTGATTATTCATCAGGTTCTCTTACTGTAAATGGCGGTAACCTCACTGCTATAAGTTCATCATCAACATGGATATCAGCTGGAATATATATGAGGGGTAACATTAATATAAATGGAGGTACTGTTATCTCGTCTGGTGGCAGAGGAAACAATAGCAGTTATGGTATCTATTCGCATGAAAATAACATAACCATAAATAATAGTACTGTTGTTGCTACAGCAGGTGAAATAACATGTAATATCAGTAATGCGATTCGCGTACGTGAAGGTAAAAGTATCAGTATTGACCTTAATTCTATAGTTGTTGCAAAAGCTACAGCTGTAAATGCAAGTGCTTTAAGCATAGATACAAGTGGAATAATTTCTGGAAGTTATAACGGAAAAATAGCTGTTATTGGAGATTCAAGCTTATATAAGGTTTTAGCAGGCAGTCTTGATTTAACGACTGGTGATCATTCCGCAAAAACTCTTGCAGATGACGGATACACATGGGATAACAGCACGAATACACTGACATTGAGAAATATTGTTGTTAACGGACAAGCAGACGGAATCATTACAGATACATTTGGAATTAAAACACCTGCAGGTACAGACATAGTGCTTGAAGGGAAAAATGTTGTCTGTGCAGGAGATACTACTGGTCTGGTAAGCCATGGAATAAATACAGCTGAAGGAAGCA
Source organism: Clostridiaceae bacterium (assembly GCA_012729955.1). GTDB lineage: Bacteria > Bacillota > Clostridia > DUPQ01 > DUPQ01 > DUPQ01. Next base: position 6,119 of record JAAYBX010000067.1, on the reverse strand, counting down.
TGACTGTTTCAGGAAGTGGAGAAATTATTGCTTTGGGAGGCCATGCAGGAAATTATAGTTATGGACTGTATAGTAATACTTCTACTAATCTTAACGGAGGTAGCGGTATATCTTTAACAGGTCATTCAAATTCCATTAGTAGCGCTCTTAACCTTTTACCAACTACTACAGATGCAGATGCAGTACACACATTGACCGCAGGCGGTTGGACTGAACGTGTTGCAGTATGGTATGTTACTAATCCTTTAGATACTCCAACTGCGATATTTTCAGCAACTGGTACTAATACCGGAACTCTGAGCAACGTGACTACATATATGAAATACAGTGTTGACGGAGGGAGTAACTGGATAAATATAACTGGAACAACTATGGATATAACTGGTGTAACAGCACTAAATGACATAAAGGTTTTTGAACCGGGAAACGGAACAACTACATCCGATTCCAGTATACAGACAATAAATATCACGCAGGCATTTCCACCTTATGTGACAAGTTCTGCTTGTTCCACTTTAGCAAATAATGACGGTAAACTAATAGGGGTCACAACAGCGATGGAGTATAAGCCAGCGGCAGCTGCAGAATGGATTAGCGGGACAGGAAGCGACATAACAGGTCTTTCAAACGGTGTTCATTATGTTCGCATAAAAGCAGCGGGAACCGCTTTAGCTTCTAATTATCAGACAATCTCTATCGCTATGTATTCAGGAATACCAGAAGTTATGCCTAGTGCTACTTTTGTTGCAACAGGTTCTAGTACTGGTACTTTAAGCAATGTAACTACTAATATGAGATACAGTGTTGATGGAGGATCAAGCTGGGGTGACATCAGTGGAGTTACTATGGATATAACTAATGTGACTGACTATAACGATATAATGATTTATCAGATAGGTGATGGAATAACAACTATAAATTCTGATCCGCAGATAATTCCAGTTACGAAAGCGTCTACACCTTCTGTGACAAGTTCTAATTGCACTATATTAGCAAACAATGACGGTAAACTTATAGGGATTACATCAGCGATGGAATATAAGCCAGCAGCATCTGCTGAATGGATAAACGGGACAGGTAGCGATATAACAGGTCTTTCAAACGATGTTTACCATGTTCGTGTAAAAGCAGAAGGTTCCGTATTGGCTTCTGAATCACAGATTATAATAATATATGGGTATTTCGGTGTAAGAGAAAGTACACCTAATGCAGCTTTTGTTGCAACAGGTTCTGAGACTGGTACACTGAGCAATGTGACTACGAATATGAAGTACAGTGTTGACGGAGGGAATAACTGGATAAATATAACCGGAACAACGATGGATATAACTGGTGTAACAGCACTAAATGATGTAATGGTTTTTGAGCCGGGAAACGGAACCACTACAACCGATTCCATTATACAGACAATAGATATCACACAGGAGTCTGTTCCTTCATTGACCAGTTCAAATTGCACTACTATAGCCAACAATGATGGCAAACTAATAGGGGTTACAGCAACGATGGAGTATAGGCTTTCAACTGCCACTGAATGGACAAGCGGGACAGGAAGCGACATAACAGGTCTTACAAATGGAATATATTATATTCGTGCAAAAGCAGCGGGTACTGTATTAGCTTCTAGTAATCAGACAATCTCAATCGCTATGTATTCAGCAATACCTGAGGCTACACCTAATGCCTCTTTTAATGCAACAGGTACTGATACTGGTACATTGAGTAATGTGACTACGAATATGAAGTACAGTGTTGATGGCGGGAATAACTGGACAAGTATAACCGGAACAACAATGGATATAACTGGTATATCAGCACTAAATGACATAATGGTTTTTGAGCCAGGAAACGGAACGACTACAACCGATTCCATTATACAGACAATAAATATCACACAGGAGTCTATTCCATCAGTGACCAGTTCAAATTGTACTACATATGCAAACAATGACGGTAAACTTATAGGGGTCACATCAGCGATGGAATATAGACCAGCAGCATCTGCTGAATGGATAAGCGGGACAGATAGCGACATAACAGGTCTTTCTAACGGTGTTTACCATGTTCGCGTAAAAGCAGAAGGTTCCGTATTGGCTTCTGGATCACAGATTATAATAATATATGAATATGCTGGCTTAAGAGAAAATATACCTAACGCAACTGTTGACTATATTAACGAAAATTTAACTGGTTTAGATGCTGATGCAGCATATTTGATAAATAGCGGTAATGTTACATCAAACGCAAATGGTGAAATTGCAATTTCCAATAACCTGTTCAATACAACAATATTCCTTGTCAAGGTCGGTAATGGTATTACTACTTCCAACAGCCTTCCACAGACTATTATACTATCAGCAAGACCAATAGCTCCTGATTGTAATGTAACACAGCCCTCTGCAAGTTCATCAACTGGAATCATTTCAGGTATTACTGCAGCTATGCAGTATTCCACTGATAATGGAGCTACATGGATTAATGGAGATGGAAATGATGTCACAAGCCTTTCTCCAGGAATAGTCTTGGTATGTGTGAGAGCTCAAGCTGGTACTGCACCAAAAGGATTAAATCAAAGTATTACGATTACAGCATATGTACCTCCTGTAAACCCATATACTCCGCCTGAGCTTGTTACTGTACTTCACAACGGTGACAGCTGTATAGCATCAAATCTTGATGAGCTTATATTAAAAAGAGAAACTCTTACAGTCAATGCAGATAGATTCGCAAAACTCATATTCGATACAGATGCTCTTAAGGGAATTGATGAGCAGACTTCAGGCCATGTGAGATTTGAGATTAAGGATGTCTCATCAGATTATCAGGAAAACTATCCTGGAAAGCAGGTATTCACATTAACAGTTACTTCAAATGGTAAAGAGATATCGAGTTTTGGAGGTTCAGTTACAGTATCATTGCCATATGAACTTAAAGATGGAGAAACTGCAGATCAGGTAACTGTATGGTATCTTGCCAGTGACGGTATAATGACAGAAATCCCATGTATATACAATGTTAAAACAAAACTTGCTACTTTTACTGTGTCACACTTCTCAAAATATGTTGTAGGAGTAAATAATGTCTGGGTGAATCCATATTCTGATTTGGATGAAAACAGCACATATTATGAAGATATTAAGTTTGTTACCAATAATAACCTTATGAAGGGAGTCAGCCTGACGGAATTCAGCCCTGATTCAATTCTCACTCGTGGAATGATTGCAACAATTCTTTACAGGATTGAAAAAGAGCCTGTAACAGAAAAGACTTTACTGTTTTCTGATGTTGCTGATGGTATGTGGTATACAAATGCGGTATCATGGGCAGCAGATAAGAATATAGTTAACGGTTATGATGGAAAGTTCCATCCGGATGATACTCTTACACGTGAACAGATGACGGCCATTCTGTATCGTTATGCTACATACAAGAAATATGATGTTACTAAAGCAAAAGACTTATCTTCTTATACAGACAAACCTTCTGACTGGGCTCTTACATCTGTAAGCTGGGCTGTAGCAGAAGGATTATTAACCAGCAACGATGGAAGTCTTAATTTAAAGGGGAATATAACACGAGGCCAAATAGCATCTGTATTAAAGAAATTTGTTGAAAACAACGCAAGATAAATAAGAAAATAATTAGTAAAGAAATGGAGGGATGGCTAAATACCAGCCTCCTTTTTTTTTAATATTTTACCTCGATTATAAGAGCAGGATGTCATAGAATTGACAAAATTGATACTAAATACTATTATGGTAGGTGATAAAGTAATCAGGGAGGGTTTCATGAAAAAGAGCCGCAAAGGAAATTTCATTTATGATGTAGATTTCATTGAGCATATACTGAAAGACCTTCCTTCAAACATTTTCTTTAAGGATACTGAATGCAGATATGTTTTTTGTACTCAATATTGGAGACATTTAAAAACAGATGAAACGGATGACTGGACCATAAGAGGCAAAACAGATCTTGAGGTCCGTGTTGATAAAGAAAATGCCAGAAAAGCTTATGAGGAAGACAAGAAAATCCTTAAAACCGGACAGGGAACAGAGTATGTCATCGAAGTAAATCAAGATGGAATAACTGAATATCTCGAGATTATAAAACGCGCTGTCAGAGATAAGAACGACAAAATAATTGGTATAGTCGGCCTTATAAACGATGTTACAGACAAAGTATTCATGGAAATGGAAATAAAAAAAATGGCAAACACTGATATGCTAACAGGACTTGGCAACCGTGATTCAATGGTGCGCTGGATGTCAGAAGTACTGCCTTTTGAGCAGTTTCCAGTTGGAATTGTAATAACAGACTGTGACAGGCTGAAAGAAATCAATGATACATATGGACATATTACGGGTGATGAGTTTATAAAAAAGACAGGTACTGTTCTAAAGGAAAGTTTTCCGGAAAAAGCAAAAATATTCAGATCCGGGGGAGATGAGTTCCTGATAGCTATACCTGGAACAGAACTTGACGAATGCCTGGAATATATGGATAAAGCAGAAAAAAAAGGCATTGATATTAACGGATGCAATATGAGTTTTTCATCAGGAGCATCAATAATCAGATCACCAGAAGAAGATATTAAAAAGGTAATGCACCAAGCAGATTCATTGATGTATATGAAAAAGAAGAAAAAGCATAAAATATTCTAAGGTTGATATAAGAAAAGATACAGGATAATAAAAGTAAAATTCTTAAAAGCTTATATTTATACAGCGGTACCCATATTGAGAAGTATTACGCTGTTGAAGAGTCTTCTGAAAAGGAATAAGCAGGAGAGCATTCGAATATATGCAATCAATAGCATAAAATCAAGAAAAAGCGTAAGTTATTGCAATCAATAGCACAAACTTGTAAAAATTAAAAGTTTGTGCTATGAATTAAGTAAAGCATTCATGACTACACAACCTTTACACTATTAATATGCGCAAAGCCGTATTCGTCATATACTTCCTTTTTAAGTCCGAACTCAACTGGTGTGTCATTTTCAAATAATCCAACAGCAAATTCATAAACGCCTTTTGGGATATCTATAGGATGTACTGTAAGTCTGACCTCTGTTTCTCTATTCTCAAGCCACTTTGTGTTGTCAGCGTCTGTTGGGTATATATATGACTTGTTATGATTTACAAGGGCTATTTTCAGGTCGTATTTATGATATGCAGGGGCGAATCCTCTGTTTTCTATAAACAAAGTGACTGTATTATCTTTATCTAGTTCTATATCATTCCCATTATTAACCGTTATTCCGTTTATAAAGTACCAGTAACCAAGTCTGTTGGCTGCATATTCTGTCATATATCTGTTCTGCTCAAGCCATGGTCTTGGGTATCCATGGAATCCTGCGAATGTCGCTTTAGTCTGCCTCATTGCTTCAATAAATGGGAATCCTGATTTTAAGTTATCTTCATGTACTAATACATAATGTTCAAGTTCCAAAGTAACAGGAGCATGTTTATTAAAGTAGTCAAAAATCCAGGGACTTCGTAAGGAGGTATAACCGCAATCTCTGGAATAACAGCTTACCTGTACAGAGTCATCATCTATTCCCATTTTCAGTTCAGCAGCACGATTAATAATACGCATGTTTTCATCAATTCCCCTTTCCCAGCAGGAATTTACAAAATCATCATTGAACATGACAAATTTGTCTGGGAAATATTTTGAATGAAGTTCCATGTGCTTTATTATCACGTCTGCACTGTATTGAATATTTGTGCCTGCAGCAGTATGCCCTTCACCCCAGGTGCCAAAGGAACCTGCATCTATTGTCTCAATTAACGGATTGCCATTGAATTTCTCTCCTGTAACTGCTAAAAATCTTTCAAGATAATAAAGGAATACAGGATCATTATAGTCAGGCTCTAAGTTCCCACTTGGCATACTATAGCATCTTGCGCCCTTTTCATATACGAACTTAGGTGTTGCAAATGGTATCTGTGCATTTCCCTCATATGTACATATCCGTAAGGCAAAATGATATCCGTAACTCCCCCACTGGTTCATTATTGAATCTATATATGACCAGTCATATACTCCATCCTCAATTTCGATATCTCCCCAGTCAAAACGGAGGTACAGATGATTAAGACATGGAAAATCTTCAAGAT
>JAAYBX010000066.1 GCA_012729955.1 Clostridiaceae bacterium | reverse complement strand
TACGTTCTGTTATATCTCTTCCTACTCCAATCAATCCTATACAGTGTTTATTTGCATCATAATACGGAGTCAGTATTGATTCAAAAATATACATATTACCTTCATGGTCGAATACCTCCATTTCGGTACGCACTTCCTTTTCATCATTTAGAACTGCCATATCTATGGCTCTGATTCTATCTGCTACTGCACTGCCGAATATCTCGTAATCATTTTTCGATATGATATTTTCTTCTTTCTTACCATGAAAATCAGTAAATGCATTATTGCAGCTTATATACCTGTATTCCCTGTCTTTATAGAAGATGTGGTCCGGTATCGTGCTTATGAGTGATTTTAACAAAGACTGCTTATTGCTGTATTCGATATAGAGGTGTTTATACTCATCAATAGATTTCAATAACTCTTCATTAGCATTTTCTGTTTCCTGTTTTGCCTGGTGCACTTCCTTCAGCGCTTTGTAAATCATTGTAAATATGACAAGACCAGTAACAATGACATAAACCAGTCCTTTTATTATACTTACAAGCACAAGATCAGATGAATCTTCAAAGAATGCCTTTGAAAGTATGTCAGATATGATAATCCATGCAGAACCTATAACCAAATAAACAACTGTTATCCATAAAGCCCTTCCTTTAATATTATTAAGGAATCTTCTGAATGAGCCGTTTTTGTCAGTTTCTCGTCTGTTCATAATCAACCCCGTTTATATTTGAAATATACCTGCATTTAGATTATATATCTAATGGCATATTAGTACAATATCTTAATTTTAAGGAAAAATCATTATATATGCATCTGATTTTTCTTGTTATATAAGGTCTTGTATCCGAAATACAGAGAGCAGAATACAGCCATGCATGTTACAGCGCTTATCGCAATTATAATGGATATCTGATATAAAATCGCTGTCATAGGCAGTGTTCCAGAAAGAATCTGGCCTGTCATCATTCCTGGAAGAGAAATAATACCCATACCAAGCATGGAATTCAAAGTAGGAAGAATCGCTGTTTCCAAAGCTGTGTTGACAAATGGGGTAAGTATCTTGTCAGGCGTGACACCCAGATTGACCAGTACCTCAATTTTATTTCTCCCTGTTCTTATGTTTTCATTAAAAGTTTTCAGACCTAATGATACTCCAGTCATAGCATTACCCATAATCATCCCGCTTATAGGTATTGTATACTGCGCATTGAAAATATTAACACCGACAACTGCAAGTATAAAAAATATGATAACGCTTAATCCGGTAACAGCTAAAGAAACACCGACAACTATCTTAAATTGCCTATTCAATCCCTTATTCCTTGACAATACCGTATATATCGCAAAACCAATCATGGCGATTATATAACCGACAGTAAAAAGCGGATGCGGGTTTTCAAAAATATATGTAAGCACAAGACCAGCAAGCACCAGCTGTACAGTCATCCTAATACTTGCTATAAAAAGAAGCTTAATCTGATTTATTCTACGTCTTCTCATTATAATCAAAACTATAATTAATAAAATGTATACAAGCAGAAACTGCCATATGTTCATTTTCACAATTGTGTTCATGCATCTGCTCCGTTTCTTAACTCTATACAGTCATCAGCGTACTGTTTAGCGAGCTGTTTGCTGTGAGATACTATGATAAGAGTCATACTATTTTCCTGACAGAATTTTTTTACGTTCGATATGAGGTTTCCTGCATTCTTTTCATCTAGAGCGCTCGTAGGTTCATCAAGCAGGATTACTTTAGGCATAAAAGATAAGCATATAGCTAAAAAAATCCTCTGCCTTTCTCCTCCGGACATATTCTGGCACAGTGCATCCATATTAAAATCTGCAATGCATAACTTTAAATACTTATGTATTGTATTATCATCCGGTTTATCCAGATCTCTGTATTTATAAAACTCATAAAAATTTTCCCTGACTGTCATGTCAAAAAGATATACTGACTGATTTACTAGTATGACCTGTTTTCTGTGTTCAATTGTGTCATATTCATCTATCATGCGACCAAGATAAAATACCGTTCCTTTTGTCGGGGATTTTGCTGTGTTAAGCAGGTTAAGAAGCGTACTTTTACCTGTCCCGCTGTCTCCACATATAAATGTAGTTATTCCTTTATTCACCTTGATATTCGGATACTTTATAACATCAAGATACTCAACATTTTCCAATTCGAAAAGATACATGTTTACTGATATGATACAGCCAGTGGCTGCACATACTCCTCCTTGCTTTATTTTACCATGTTACTTGTATATGCGCATATTGACTGATGAGACTTAACTATAATGTTTAGAAAATAACCGATTTAATTTAGGTATTGATTTATTTTATGAACGGCATATAATAGTAGATAGTAGTACTCGCTACTTTATAAAATTTTAAAAACAGAATAAGGAGGAAACCAAATGCCGATTACACAAGAAGAAAGGCAAATGCTGGAAAAGACCGCATGTGAATTACGCCTAAAAATCGTGGATGTCATGGAATGGTCCGGAGGATCGCATATAGGAGGTTCGCTAAGCTGCGCGGACATCCTGACGATTCTGTATTTCAAGTACTTGAATGTAGACCCGAAGAATCCTTGCTGGGAGGACAGAGATAGATTCATCCTTTCAAAAGGACATGCTGCAGCCGGATTTATACCGGTTTTAGCTAAGAAAGGATATTTTGCTGAAGACGAACTAAGGACTTTCAATCACTTTGGAAGTCCTTTTGCTATGCACCCTGACTCTAACAAGGTTGTCGGATGTGATGTTTCATCAGGTTCATTAGGCCATGGGCTTTCTATTGCTGCAGGACTCGGTCTAGGAGCAAGATATTTGAAAAAACCATATAAGACTGTATGCCTGTTAGGTGATGGCGAATGCTGTGAAGGCTCTGTCTGGGAAGCTGCAATGTCCATATCACATTTCAAGCTTACAAATGTTATAACTGTAGTAGACCGTAACAGGCTTATGATAGACGGGAAAACTGAGGATGTAATGTCTTTAGAGCCTTTTAGTGAGAAATGGAAAGCTTTCGGATTTGATGTGGTAGAAATCAATGGTCATGATTATTTGCAGCTTACAGAAGCCTTTGACAGAGCATGGTCTGCAACAGAAAGACCTGTAATGATACTGGCAAACACAATTAAAGGAAAAGGTGTGGATTTTATGGAAAACAATGTAGTTTACCATTATGCATCTGCAGATTCTGAGGTATGTAAAAAAGCTAAAGAATCCATATTAAGGACTATGGGAGGTATGTGATATGACAGCGGTAACAGGAACAAACTGGACAGCTTATGATGCGGCTACAATGACAGCCCGAGAGATATATGGCCGCACGCTTGCGCAAATGGGTAAGACAAATGAAAAAATCGTGGGAGTGACTGCGGATTTGTCCAAAACAACTGCAATCGTTCACTTCGAAAAAGCTTTTCCTGACAGATTCTTTAATGTTGGAATTGCAGAACAGAACATGATGGGTATAGCTGCTGGACTTGCTAAAGCAGGACTGATACCATTTGCATCCACAATGGCAGTTTTTGCAAGTATGAGAGCAGGTGAACAAGTTCGTACAGATATCGCTTATCAGAATCTGCCAGTCAAGATAATTGCTACCCATGCAGGCATCTCTTTCGGTCATGCCGGAACCACGCATCACTGTACTGAGGATATTGCAATAATGAAATCCATGGCCAATATGACGGTCATATGCCCTGCTGATGGAATTGAAACCTCCAAAGCAGTCCGTGCATGCATAGATGTCCCAGGTCCGGTTTATATAAGGATCGGAAGAGGATTTGAACCTCCTGTTTATGAAAGCGAGGGATATAATTACAAAATAGGCAAAGCAATAACCATGCATGAAGGCACTGACTTTACCATTATCGCCTGCGGTATTGCGGTTCTTCAGTCTATACAAGCTGCAAAAACACTAAAAGAACAGGATGGCCTTTCTGTAAGGGTAGTTAACATGCATACTATCAAACCAATTGATGAAGAAGCCATTCTTGATGCTGTAAAAGACACCCGCAGAATACTTACAGTTGAGGAGCATAATATTATCGGAGGATTAGGTGATTCAGTAGCCTCAGTTATAGCAGGAAGCGGTAAAGGATGCATATTCAAAAAACATGGCTTATATGATGAATATGCGACAATCGGATATGCAGAGGATCTCTATTCACATTATGGATTGGATGCTAATGGAATAATCGGCCAGGTAAGGTCAATGATGGGTATGGAATTTGAAGCTGATGAGAACTGGGAAGATGAATAAGGGGGTAATCAGATGAGCGCAACAGATAAGGATATTTTAACAGCGAAACTTTTCTTTAACGCAGCATTCCCCGTCATGCAGGTTCTGCTGGATGATGATCAAAAACTCAATAAGATGTTTAAAAAAGTCAAAAAAACAGTTCAGTTTGGAGCAAGGAACAATGATGAAATACTTGCTTGCCATATGGCTTTTAATGATGGCAAGGTTGATGTCATTCAGGGAATTGCAGAAAATCCGGATCTCTGCCTGACCTTTCCTACTGTGCAAAAAATGAATGCTCTTTTGAAAGGAGGTCTGGCAATGCCATCAATTAAAGGTGGTTTAAAAAACCTATCTCTGTTAGTAAAGACTCTTGCTCTTCTTATGGGACTTATGAAAATGTCACCTAAAAACAATCCTGAAGATTTTGAAGGAAAAGCTTTAAAAACCAAGATGAGCCTTTATATGATAACCAGGGCATTGTCCACTTATAACAAACTCGGAGTTCCCGAAATGGTAGATTTTACAAGCCGCCAGCCGGACAGGATATATCAGTTTACTGTAGAACACGAAGGCAAACCTGATTACATAGCATGTTATCTCAGAATTAAAGCCGGCAAGACAAAGTCCGGGCATGGTGTTTATACAAGACGCTTCCCGTTCGTCCATTTCAAGTTCTTAAGCGTTGACGGTGCAATTGCTGTATTGGGTAAGCAGGTGGAATTTGTAGAAGGTGTTGAGAAAGGTTATGTTGAGACAATAGGAAGTCCGGAATATGCATGCATGCTTAATGATTTCATGGCAGTTCTGCAAGCAATGCTGACTTAATGGAGGAAAAAATGAAAACAATTTTTTTTGACAAAGACATACCAAGAATATTAGCAACCAAAGCAGCTGCCAAGATAATGAAACCGCTGCTTTTTACAGGTTTGAATGCAGTAAAGTATAAAAAAAACATACCTGACCCTCCCCTGCCTGCCGATAACTGGGTAAGGGTAAGAAATATCGCATGCGGATTATGCGGTACAGATGTAAGTTTCTTTAAGGCTACTACAGGTACTGACTCTGCACTTGAACCTATCCCTACAGGAAAAAGAACCTATCTAGGGCATGAAAATGTAGGTAAAGTAATTGAGGCAGGCTCAAAGGTCACCAAATTCAAGGTTGGAGACAGGGTAACCATAAGGGAATATATGTCATCATGCAATAACAAAGGTATACAGCCTGTATGCAGATATTGCGCTGAAGGCAATTATAACTTCTGCCTAAACTATGGGGAACCAAGTCCATATAATCTTACTGATACAGGTGCAGGCTGGTCTGACACATTCATTGCTTCAGAAAATGCTCTGTCACGGGTATTTGACGAACTGACTGATGAACAGGCTGTAATGATTGAACCTGCTTGCGTATCTGTACATTCAGTAACAGTAGATCCTCCGAAAAAAGGTGAAAAAATACTGGTTATGGGATGCGGTACAATAGGGCTCGGAGTAGTTCAGGCCATAAAGATTGTACAGAGCGAATGTGAGATATGGGTACTAGAAAGAGTAAAAACAAAACAGCAGTTTGCATTAAAACTTGGCGCTGACCATATCCTGCAGGGAGAACCGTATCAGGCAGCAGCAGATGCTACAAAAGCAAGCAAAGTATATACCGGGATGAACAATAATAAGATGTTTTTTGGAGGTTTCGACCGTATATATGACTGCATAGGCGGTAACTGGTCTAACACAACAGCACTTCGGATGTTAAGGCCGAGAGGCACTTTGATGAAAATAGGCCATCACATGAGAGCTATCACATTTGATGAGACTCCGATATGGTGGCATGAATTAAAACTTATAGGTGTTGACGCACACGGCATGGAAGAATGGGATAACCGAAAACTTTATACTTTCGATCTTGTACAGGAATGGATAAGAGACGGGTTGTACAAAACAGAAGGTTTTGTAACCCACCACTTCAAATTGGATAATTACAAAGACGCAATGAGGCTCGCTTTGGAAAATCCTCCCGATGTAATTAAAATTGTGTTAGACTGTTAGTAACAAAATGTAAAGGCATCGGGTTTATGAAAAATGAACTGAACAAAGAATTACTAAAGATATCGCAGCTGGCAAAGGCTACAGGAACAAATGTAACCACATTGAAATATTATGTAAAAGAAGGCCTTATACAACCAGAATGCAAAACAAATAAAAATATGGCTTACTACAATAAAGACTGCATACAAAGGGTAAATATGATCAGGTCTTTACAGAAAGAGCATTATTACCCTTTGTCAGTCATCAAAGGTATATTGGATAATTCCACTGATCCTTTCGAATTGGAATTCATGGATGCTGTACACAAAGCAGACCTTAAGGATACTGGTAATGAATATTCAGCAGCTGAAGCAGCCAAACTCACAGGGTTAAATAAATCTCAGATAGATTATCTTAGCAGTTTAGAAATAATTACTAAACACGACAGAGCAGTAAAAACAACTTACTCATATTCAGATATTCATATAATGAGGCTTACTAAAAGAAGGCTTGATGCCGGTATACCTTTTGAACAGTCCGCGAAAGCATTTTACATCTATCAGCAGGCTTTGCAAAAAGCTGCATCATCAGATGTTGATTGTTTTATCTTATCCGCTTTACTGAAAGAATCCCCGTCTGCACAACAGGCAGCAAGGATGATAATAATTTCCGACGAGACACTTGACTCATTTGTCAGTATTAAACGCAACCAGCTTAATCGTTTCTTAGGATCTGAAAGGATAAACCAGCTTTATCTTTTCGGTGACAGATTGGCAGATTATCTGGCTAGCTGTGCTGAAATACTAAATACTAAAGGTTATATTGATTTAGCAGGCAAGCTTGAATCTTCCATAACATTCTGCCCCCCTAGAAATAGTAACCTTGAGTGCGCGCTTGCATATTATAGCCTTATAATAAACAATGCCGCAAAGAGTCTGACAAAATGCATTTCGCTTATTAATGAAGCGCAAAAATTCTTCCTCTCACTTAGTAAAAACCGAATTACAGATATTGAGACGCTTTTGACATATGCACTACAACTTGGATGGTTCGTTCTCTCTCCAGACCTCATGGATAACAAAAGTTATTCTGATATGTCAGAATCTGATTTTGATGATTCAGTATATACTCAGATTAATCACAGTGAGGAAATAATCAAAGATATTATAAATGCTCTAAAGAGTATCAGATAAGTTTATTTAAGGGTTTTTCATATATCCTGTATGTGATGATTTTTTTCATACCGAGCTTTTCCAGAGAATTCTTGATTCTGTAATTATCTTCGAGTATGTAGTTTGCTTCCATACGTATTTTTTTGTAAGCAAGGTTTTTATACAGCTGGATGTACATGAGCGCATCCAGCCCCCGGCTTTGCCATGATGGATGCACAGCAAGTCCAAAAAGCCTGTAATCAGTTATTTTCTTTAACCGTTTAAGAAGAACAGCCCAGCCAAACGGGAACAGTTTCCCGCCTATATCTTTAATAATCCCATTTATGTCAGGAAATCCCAGACAGAATCCCACAGCGCTTCCGTTGTACTCGGCAATCAGTACCGCATCTGGATCAACTATAAATTTAAGTTTTTTCAGCATGTCTTTCATTACTGCAAGATCCAAAGGCACATAACCCCAATTTTCTGATAAAGCCATGTTGGATATTTCCCATATGGAGTATGCGTCTTTTTCAATATCCTTCATATCCAGACTTCTCAGTGTCATGTCTGGATACTTTATAAAGAAATCCTTGGCAAAACTCTCATACCTTGGCGGCAGCACATACCCTTTATCCATATCCGCTTCATATACATACAGGTCTTTAACCTTCGAATAATCGCGAGACAGGAAAAACTCATGATAGTATTCAGGATTCCATGGAGCCATGTATACCGCTCTTTTATCATATCCTTCATACACGAATCCCCAGTTTTCAGCAACAGGATTAATAGGTCCCCTGATTGCATCAGCATTTCTGTCCTTTAGCCAAAGTTCACACTTTTCTATGATAAGATCTGCACATTTTTTGTCTCTTACGCAATCAAAAGAACCAAAAAATCCTATGTTTGTTCTATAAAACTCATTATATGACTTATCCACATAGGCAATTGCACGTGCTACAGGGTTATTTCTCTCGTCAAGTACCATAAAGAGCTGGAAATCAGAATTTGCCAATATAGGATTATTCTTTTTGTCATATCCTTTCAATTCATCCATCCATAAAGGAGGTACGAATAATGGATTATCTTTGAAAATTATCTTGGGTGTCCTGATGAACTGTTGATATTCTTTTTTATTCTGAACGTTTATTATCTTCATATCAAAACACTATGCTTAATAACGAGAACACTACAGAAATTGACAGCATTGCGATAATAGTGATTACTACTGTCTTTTTTAAATTATCAGCATTCTTTTTTTTCAATAATAGTATTATATAACCTATAAACACTAATACTATACATAATATG
>JAAYBX010000065.1 GCA_012729955.1 Clostridiaceae bacterium | reverse complement strand
TTATGTGGTGGGGTGTGTATACTATGATGATGTCCAGTCAGCCTTCTCTATATTATCTTGCAGCTGGTCCAGCGGTTAATACATTGATGTTTTTATTCATATCAATACCAATGGCCGAAAAAAGGCTTGCTTCGTATAAAAAGGATTTTGCTCAATATGTCAAAGAGACAAGAATGCTGATACCTCTGCCGAAATCTTTACAAAAGTGATTATTCCAAAGTAGCATATGCTTTTGCCATGAAATCATCAATATATGTAATTTCCGTAATCCAGTAGTTTACTATTATTTCATCAACCCCTTTAGATTTGGCAAAGTCAATTACATTCATATTGTCACAGTATGCTTTGTTATATGTGCGGGAATCCACTACATATATTGTTTTATAATGTGGAAGCAGGAAGGATATTAAAGAGTCTCCAAATGAGTCCTTTATAACCATACATGTCAGATCTGAGTCTGCTTCTGTTGTTATCACGCTGTAAGTCCCGAAACCTCCATCTGAGAAAAGCAGGTAGTAATCCTTGTCTGGTGCAACCCTGTCTTTATTAATAAGTTTTTTTTCATATGAATTATCCTGCCAGTTATATGTATATGTGTAATCAACAATCGGATAATAAGCAGTTATGGTGTCTGGGTTATCATAATCAGCCTGTGTCAGGTATGGTTTATTGTAAAAACCTAGATAACCTTCAACCGTGAGTATTTCACTGTACTGGTTTAATGGTACTATATCTGATTCCTTTTTCATGGTCTTCATCAGTTCTGTATAACCGTAATAGGCTCCCAGATGTGTCCAGTGATGATCTGTACGGTAATATATATATTCATCAACATGCTCAACAATGGATTTTAAGACATTGACATTCTTTACAGAAGGATCTATCTTACTGTTAATCTGCTCTACATTTGCCGCACGCGAGCTCAAAAAATCATATTTCGTTAAAGCAAGATATGTGGAACGGGATGGTGCAAGCATACTGTAAACCTCAATATCATCTCCTGCCATCTGTTTTATCCTGTTGATATAGTTCGCATAATTATCATATGCTTCTTCTGAATATTCATCAAGCTTGAAAGTTTCATCTCCTACGGTAATATACATACCGGTAGCAGCACCTGAACCGGTGGGTTCTTCCTGAGATGGAGTGGAAGAAGGTGAGGAAGATGGCATTGGCTGTCCGGTTTGTTCTGGATTCTCATCTTGTGTTTCTGTCGGAACAGGAGAAGGTGAATTTTGAGGTGAATGCGAAGGTTTTGGAGTTTTTGTAGGAGCCGTCTCATTGCCTACAATGACAATGGATATCTGGTCTTTTCCAAGCCCGAAATTCTTCTTTATATCCACATTCGCCTGTATGAGGTTTTCCCTAAAGAATACGGTATCTGAATAATAGTCGTTCCAGCCTTTGGCATAACTCTTATCAAGTACGGACTGGATAGTAAAAACCGGTTTTTTCGCAAGAGCTCGGTTTTCCTGTAATGATATCTCGCTTTTGTTGGGATTTACCAGATTTGCAATTCCAAAAACTGTTATAAATATCACAAATATCAATGCGTCAAATCTTACTTTTTTCATTAGAATACACATCCTTCTCTGTCTCTTAAAATATATCATAAATACAGAGCAAAAACCAATACAGAAGAGGTTTTCTAATGTATAATTATGCTCATAAATAAAAGGAAGGTTATAGCGCCATGGCAAAACCGCATCTGTTCACCAATCCCGAAGCAATTAAGAGAATTAAATCAAATTTACAGAAATATGAGTGGTATAGGAAATCATTTCAAAACATACAAAGAATGTGTGATGTAATGCTGGAAAAAGGATTTGAAGTTCCTAAAGAGAAAGGTTATGTGTTTAATGAGACATGCAGAGCCCATAATGCAGGACTTATATTTGATCCTTACAACAAAAGTCTGTATATCTGTCCAGTGTGTAAGGTTAACTACAAAGATGAACCATATAGACGGGCATGGATAACGACATATCATGCATGGCTTTCACAGATGTCTATATACATCGGAATATGCTACTTCATAACTGATGATGAAAAATATGCAAAGGCAATAAAAAAGATACTTGACGGCTATATTAAATACTATCCGACTTATCCGAACGAGGACAATGAGATAGGGACTGCAAAGGTATTTCAATCTACATTTATGGATTCCATATGGTTAAGTTATATCTGTTCAGGATATGATATGGTTAATGACAGCGCTGTGTTTAGTGAGGAGGACAGAAAAGCCTGCCTTTCTCTGTTCACTGATGTTGCCACAGTTATAAAGGATTATGATGAAAAGTGGAATAACCGTCAGGCTTTCAACAATTCAGGCATGTGCGCTGCAGCATTACTTGTAGATGACAAAGAACTTTTAGATTATGTATTGAACGGTGAACATGGATTTGTCGCTCAAATGGGTCATTCCATCCTTGAAGACGGACTCTGGTATGAAGGGGATAACTATCATTTTGCGACAGTGCCGTCAATGGTGAACATTGCGGAGATGTGCTATTTTAACGGTATAGATTTATATAATCAGTCTTTTGGGGGTCATTCGATTAAGGATATGTTTTATGCTCCTCTTAAATCTCTGCTACCAGATGGCACATTCCCCTCAAGAAAAGATTCCCCATATGCGAATTCCATGGTGAACAGATGGTACTGCGGACTTTATGAGCTCGCATATGCAAGATATGGAGATAAAGCGCTTGCTGATTTTCTTAATTTAGTTTATGCGACTGTTCCGGATAAAAGTATGGCCTTGTCATCAGCTGCAGGAATAATGGATATAATGAAGCCTGCTTATGCTTCTAAGGAAGAAATGGACTGGAGGGCTTTTCTTACAGTTGATCCTGACAAGTATTCAGATATGGGTCTGCCAGTCACTACATCAATTAATATGACCGGTACAGGCCTTGCTGTATTAAGAAGACAGGATTCATACATAAATCTGGATTATGGGAATTACGGAGGAGGCCATGGGCATCCTGACAGGCTGAATATAACATGCTTTCTAAATGGCAGAAGATGGTTCACTGATTATGGTACAGGCAATTATTATCTTGATCACTTAAGATATTACAGAAGCACATTAGGTCATAACACGATTAATCAGGATGGCAAAAGGCAGTCAACAGTTTCTGGCGAATGCGATCTATTTTACAAAGGCAGTATGTTTGATGCTGCAAGCGGCATAATTACAGATATATATCCGAAAACAACAGGCAGAAGAACTGTAATTTTATTTGATAATGGTATTGTTTTTGATTACATGAATATAAAGAGTAGTGAATCTCATACATACCATAATGTGTACCATGGTTTTGGAAAACTTAATGATGAGTCAT
>JAAYBX010000064.1 GCA_012729955.1 Clostridiaceae bacterium | reverse complement strand
GCCCAGCATATATACAAGCTGGAATGGACATGAGTTTCTGACCAGGCAAGTATACTGCACAGTTCCTCCCAGTAATCCACTTGCTCAAAATCCAGAAGTTCCACCGGTGCTCCAGTTATAATCATACCATCATAAAACTTATCCTTGATATCTTCAAAAGTCTTGTAAAAAGCTAGAATGTGCTCAATTGAAGTGCTTTTAGATATATGTGTTTTTGGATGGAGAAACTCTATTTCCACCTGTAAAGGAGTATTCCCGAGCAACCGTATAAGCTGTGTTTCAGTATCTATCTTTGATGGCATTATATTTAATATAAGTATCTTCAAAGGACGGATATCCTGAGTCATGGCTCTTGAGTCTGTCATTACAAATATATTTTCTTTTGACAGTATTTGTACTGCAGGTATATTATTCGGTACTTTGATAGGCATATCAATTTCTCCTATTCTTTGACTTCATCAAAAGCTTGGCTTATATCCGCTAAAATATCATCAATATGCTCTGTACCAATGGATAAACGTATTGTAGACTGGGTAATGCCGGTGTCTGACAATTCGTTCTCACTCAATTGAGAGTGGGTTGTTGATGCTGGGTGTATGACAAGCGATTTTACGTCAGCAACATTTGCAAGAAGTGAAAACAGTTCTAAAGATTCAACAAATTTCCTTGCCTTTTCCTTGCCGCCTTTTATTTCGAATGTAAATATAGAACCGCCATCATTTGGGTAATATTTTTTATACAACTTCTTCTGGATTCCTTTTGACACAGATGGATGATTTACTCTTTCAACCTGAGGATGTTTTGAAAGATATTCAATTACCTTTTTGGCGTTGCTTACATGCCTTTCCACTCTTAAGGATATAGTTTCAAGTCCCTGTAGTAGCAGGAATGAGTTGAATGGACTTATTGCAGCCCCTGTGTCTCTTAAAAGAGTTGTCCGAAGTTTAATTATATATGCTAAGCTCCCTGCTGCTTTTGTGAAAACTATACCATGATATGACGAATTCGGCTCTGAGAGTCCGGGGAATTTGCCGCTTGACTCCCAGTCGAAAGTTCCTCCGTCTGCAATTACACCTCCGATTACGGTTCCATGACCTCCAATGAACTTCGTTGCAGAATGGACTACAATATCAGCACCATAATTAATCGGCTTTAAAAGGTATGGCGTTGCGAATGTATTATCGACTATGAGCGGGATTTTATTTGAATGAGCGATTTTTGCAACTTCTTCAATATCTATAACATCGCTGTTTGGGTTTCCAAAAGATTCGATGAATATGAGTTTTGTTTTATCAGTAATTGCTTCTTCGAATTCATTCATATTCTCTCCGTTTACGAATGTCACCGATATTCCCATATCAGCCAGAGTATTCTGGAACAGATTATATGTCCCTCCATATATGCTCTTGCTTGAGATGATATGATCACCTGTTCTTGTTATGTTGGTTACTGCATAGAAGATAGCCGATGACCCTGATGCCACTGCTAATGCAGCTTTTGCGTTTTCCAATGCAGCAATCCTCTTTTCAAACACATCGGATGTAGGATTCATAATCCTTGTGTAAATATTTCCACCCTCAGTTAGAGCAAATCTCCCAGCTGCTTCTGTTGTATCCTTGAAAACATATGAAGTCGTGGCATATATAGGAACCGCTCTTGCTCCTGTTGAATGATCTGGCTCTTCCTGACCTGCGTGCACCTGTAATGTTTCAAATCTGTAATTAGTGTTTTTCATTTTCTCCTCGTATGATACTTAATAAGTATTCATACTCCTCCTTTTAATTTTGCTTAATATTATTAAATTCATATACAAAAAAAGGAAGCCATGAATGCTTCCTTGTTTTATGTGTATAAACCTATTTTAATAAATCATTAAGATATGTTCTTACTCAAAAGACAGCACTCATGCATTTTTTTGCATGCATGTCCATAGAACACATACACATATCCATTGATATTACTAATTCTATAATCATGATACTGTCTCCTTTCTTGAATCAATTCCTACCATTTTAGTAGGATTATACTCTCATTATATTTTTATGTCAATACAAAATTTAAATTTCTTTATTCAAAGACGAAAAATATAATCTACATCAGTATAACTTCAAATCCTTCTTCCATATATCTGTTGATTGAAGGATGCCCTTTGAGTTCTGAAAGAAAAGTTAACCCTAAAGCCTTGTTGTCCTCATAAGCTCCCAGCGTTTTGGAACATGCTTCGCAAACACCGTCAATAATTCCTTCCTCCAGACACTTCCTATACATTGGATTTGCCTTGTCAGACAACACTTTTGGAAGCCTTACAGCCTCTCCTTCAAATACTATCTTCACTTCTTTACCCTTTTGCTTCATTTCCAGCGCATTAAGAAGAATATGTATAAAGCACATCTCATTGCCTCTGAATGCGAAAAATACTGTCTTTTTCATATTAACCTCCAAAGATTTTATTCTATTACCATTATACAGCACATTCAGTCTTCACCCATCATAAGACTTGAGTCATTGTATATCTGTTTTAGTCTTTCATAACTAATGGAATCAGCAGTATCTCTTACAGTGTAGTCAGCATCATTTAACTTTATACAGCCATTTTTATCCATAAAAAATGATATATCTCCCACTTCGACATAGAAAGCAGAAGAGAAATCCAGCTCCTCTTGAGTCAGTTCTGTCTTCATATTATAGTAACCGTCATACAGTTCTTTTACCACCACATCGTTATCAGTAAAAAGAGCATAGCTGGAAAAGCCGTAATATACAGCTGCCTGCATATTCTCATAATCTATCTTTTCTGGATAATATGTCAGACCTTTTTCCAGATATGAGTACTTTGCTGTAGTTGAAAGGAAAACAATCCTGTCACTTTTTACTGTAAAAACATAATTCGTTCCATCATACTCCGTAAGCGTAAGCTGGTTATTCAGAACCTCATAAGTCCCAGTTATTATCCTGCTGGATAATAAATTGAAAAAAGTAAACGTCCCATCTTCGTAGAATCTTATACTCGACATACCTTCTTCAGTTTCATATACTCCAACACTAATTTCATATTGCCTATCATCACATGAACATAATGTAAGTATCATTGATAATGCCAATAAGATGCATATTATCTTTTTCATCTTAAAACCTCCGTTCGAAACCACATATTTACCAAGTCATGATTATATTATTAGTATCTGCATCCTTTGTCAACCGGTCTGTTTGACGCAAGTTTATCCTGATGGTAGAATCAAGAAAGCAAAAGGATATAAAATGAGAAAAAATTTCCAAGTACTTATAAAACCTGCGTCCTCACTATGCAACATGAATTGCAAATACTGCTTCTATGATGATGTAAGCAATAACAGAAACATAAAGTCATACGGTATAATG
>JAAYBX010000063.1 GCA_012729955.1 Clostridiaceae bacterium | reverse complement strand
TCCTGGCAGAACACTCCCGGAGAAGAGAAATATATACAAAAAAACCATTTGTAACAATATGGAATTATGTGCAAGACTAAAATCCGTTTCCGTATTTTAATACTGGAATTTAAGTTTTCACTTTACGGTACGGAAACTCAAGTATGCTTACTATTGACCTATTTAAAAAATTTCTGTATAATCCCAACGACATTGAATAGGTTTTACTAATGATTTGAAAAGATTTATACAGGAGATAAGACAATTACAGATATATCAAATACAATTAATAATGAGGTAACACGCAGAAGGACATTTGCAATCATATCGCATCCTGATGCCGGGAAAACCACACTTACAGAAAAGCTTCTTCTTTACGGAGGGGCTATACGTCTTGCTGGTGCAGTAAAAGGCAGAAAAGCTACCAAACATGCAGTATCCGACTGGATGGAAATTGAAAAGCAAAGAGGTATTTCTGTTACTTCCAGCGTAATGTTTTTTGACTATAACGGTTACCGCATAAACATACTTGATACTCCTGGACATCAGGATTTCAGTGAAGACACTTACAGGACCTTAACAGCAGCAGACTGTGCAGTTATGCTAATAGATGGAGCAAAAGGCGTGGAAGCGCAGACAAGGAAACTATTTGCTGTATGCAGATTGCGTCACATTCCCATATTCACATTTGTAAATAAACTCGACCGCTATTGTAAAAGCCCGTTTGAACTTATGGATGAAATTGAAAAAGTACTGGGTATAAGGGCTTATCCTATGAACTGGCCGGTAGGCGAGGATGGAAATAATTTAGGTGTTTACAATCGTAAAACTAAGAATATAGATCTTTTTGAAGCACATGGACACGGACAGTATGCCCTTGTCTCAAAATCCGTGGCTTTGGAAGATGAACAGACAAAAGCCATATTAGGAACAAGGATATATGACAAGCTGATGGAAGAGATTGAGCTTCTTGACATGGCAGGTGATGATTTTGATATGGGTAAGGTTGAAAGAGGCGAGCTTACACCTATGTTTTTCGGAAGCGCTATGACTAATTTCGGAGTAAAGCCTTTTTTGAAAGAGTTTATCGAAATGGCTCCTTCACCAAAGAGTGTATATAATGAACCTGCTGATGATTCGTCAGAAAATGAAGAATTTAATGGTTTTGTATTTAAAATACAGGCTAATATGGATCCAGCACACAGAAACAGGATAGCTTTCTTCCGTATATGTTCTGGCAAATTCGAAAAAGGTATGGAAGTAATACATGCAAGAACCGGAAAAACCATTCGTCTTGCCCAGCCTCAGCAGTTTTTCGCACAAGAAAGGACAGTTGCCGAGGAAGGATTCGCAGGAGATATCATAGGGGTTGTTGATAATGGATTGTTAAATATAGGTGATACTCTGCATACTGGAAAGAAACCTTTCCGTTTTGATGGGATACCCATCTTTCCAGCTGAACACTTTGCATTGGTCAGGACCCCTGATGCGATGAAAAGAAAGCAGTTTTTAAAAGGTATAAATCAGATATCCGAAGAAGGATCTATACAGATATTCAAACAGCCGAACATAGGAGTTTATCATTGGAGTTGTAGGGGTTCTGCAGTTTGAAGTGCTCGAATACAGGATGAAAAATGAGTATGGAGTGGATATAGTAATAGAAAAACTTCCTTATACCTTAGCAAGATGGGTAATGGTAAAGACAGTCACCAGGGAAATGCTCGGTTTTGCCGACAGTGCAAAAGCAGTTGAAGACAGACTGGGAAGACCTGTAATACTTTATAACAGCGAATGGACATTTAATCGGGCTCAGGAAAAGAACAAAGATGTTGAGTTTCTTGAAATACCACCAGCAGTAACTAATTAGTACAATAAATAGTAACTATGCAAGCTTAGATAAATCTTCTGGATTTATCTCTGTTTTCATTTTTTCACCATTAATAAGCCTTTCCATCTCTTCGCATATATGAAGAGCTATTCTCTTGCATCCGTTGTTTACAGCTCCTGCAATGTGAGGAGTCATAATTACATTCTCCATATATCTTAATTCATTATTAACATCCGGAGGTTCTGGATTTGTAACGTCAATGCAAGCAAAAAATCTGTCTTTTTTCAGTTCTTCTATTAAATCTATCTCGTTTATAACAGTTCCTCTGGCTGTATTAATCAGTACTGCGCCATCCTTTATAAGACATAGGTTATCTTTATTTAACATATTATCCGTAGCTGGAATTGATGGCGAATGAATGCTTATTACATCGGAATCAACTAAAAGTTTTTCAAGTTCAACTTTTTTTGCTCCTAAATTTTCAATATATTCTTCGCTAAGTGTAGGGTCATACATTAAAATATCCACATGAAAGTTTTTCAGTAATTTCACCATATGACGTCCGACAAATCCCCCGCTAATTACTCCTACTGTAATATCATAAAAGTCCTTTACAATAGCTTTATTCTCACCCCATAAGCCATTTGCTGTATCTTTTCCAAGATTATAAAATCCTTTACAAGCAGAAATAGCAAAAGCCAGAGCGGTTTCAGCGACACCTTCTCCTAAAGCTATTGCAGAACTTGTCATTCGGATTTTACGCTTCAGCAATTCATCAGATATTATCGGTTTAACTGAACCTGCAGCATGCAGGACGGCTTTTAAATCAGGACATACGTCAAGAATTTCTTTCGATAAGGAAGGAGTGCCCCATGAAGTAATAATTACTTCAGAGTCTTTTACAAAATCTATAACATAACCCATATCAGCAAAGTCGTCTTTATCATATACAGTTAGTTCACCTTGTCTGCTTAGCCTGTTGATATATTTCTCATTGTACACTTTTTCCTGCATTGCTTTGTTTATCAGAATTGCGATTTTACCCATTTTTACCTCTTGTCATATGCTAGTCTTTATAAACAATACCCTGTGAGCGGCTATAAAACTTCTCAAATTCATATCCATCAAATTTATCATCATCAGTTAGGTCATCAAGGTAGACGACCGCTCCATTCAATTCATCTCTGGATTTCTTACCGCACAGCATTACTTTCGTGCAGTTAGTAAGAGTATATATGTCTGAAAATACATTACCCCTATTTTCCACATAATCACATATGGCCTCTAGAAGAGTACGATATAAATCATTGGTATCAATTACAAAACTGAAAGTCCCCTTTGTTGTCATGACAGTAATATGAAATGGCTGCCATTTGCCTATATGAGAATAATATACCCCTCTTATTCCGTTTTCATATTCGATACTGTACATTTCACATTTGGCATTATCACCATCTGTTCCTTTTCCAATATACTGACAGCTTTTACCCTTTGCTCCTGCAAGTGCCGACATAGCTTCAACTATATGCACAGAATAATTGAATTCATCCACTCCGCTGGTGCCGAATATGCTGATTATATCTCCTCG
>JAAYBX010000062.1 GCA_012729955.1 Clostridiaceae bacterium | reverse complement strand
CGAAATTATCCGTGCCTGTGAAAGCTTTTGCTTCATCTTCTAATCCTCTAGCTCTTAGAGTAATTAGTAATCCCTGAGCTCTTGTTGTGCCTTTAGCGAGATATTCAGCTGTAACGCCTTCGCCATCACCTTCTAAGAGACCAAGAATTTCGCAAGCAGCACCAGGAGCGACTGCAGCTGATGGAACAACAAATATTGTTGCTATCATAGCTATAGCCAGAACTAGTGCTAATAACTTTCTTGTTTTCATGTTTTTCCTCCTTGTAAATTAGTGGCATTATATGCCTACTTTATGGATGCAGTATACCATGCCCTTTTTTGCTTTCTTTTAATATTACAAAACTGTTATTTACTTGTTACATAAATGTAATATTACAAAAAAGAAAAGCCCCGAAGGGCCTTTCTTTGTGTCTTATTCTTAATATAACAAGATTAGTTTGTAACATTGACGATCATTTCCAGAGTCCTGTCTGTTGCTGGGAAGTATGCTTTCAATGTACATGTTCCTGCAGTAAGAAGTGTGAAGGTATCAGCAGCATTGTCAACCGATATTACATTGGCATTGGTTGTCATGTAGAACACATCGATTCCTGCTAAACTGAAGTTCACTCCGTATTGGTCTTTTGCTGCTAAGAAGTTAACGAAGTTCTGAGTTGCACCTCCTGAAATCGCTAAGGTCTTTGTCGTATCAATGAAGTACACATTCTGCATGTATGGAGCTACTGTGGATGCTGTTGCAGTCGTGCTTGCAAGCTCTGCTCCAGTGCCAGACCATGCTTTCAGCGTTGTTGATACTGAGGAAGCAGTTCCGGTATAGTTAGCTTTAAGATAAAGCCTTCCGCCTCTTACTTCTGTAGAGAATGCGCTATTGGATGATGTGACATTCTGTATCCCTACTGGAAGTCCTGTTGCTCCATCATATACCAGCTGTACGCTGACTCCTGTTGATGTCCTTCCGGTTATGTTGATAAGCTTCTGGTAGTTAGGGTCTGCAGGAGCTTTTGAATACATCGTTCCGATAACATCGAACTGATATGATGAGATTCCTGTAGTGTCTACTACCTGTACTGTCATTGACTGGCTGGAAAGAGTGTTGTTTGAAGGATCTTTAAGTGTGAACACTAAATCATAATTGCCAGCCGTGTTAGGAGCAGTAATGATGCATGTAGCAGATGCTGTAGTAATGCTTGGATTAGAAATAACAAGCCCAGCTGATGATGCTACTGCTATTGTGTATCCTGCTTTCAACCCTATCGGAGCTCCGTACTGGTCAAACAGCGCGAAACTGTCCAGAGCAAGGTTTGCATAAGCAGTTTTCTGGAATACTGTAGGCAGTGTAACACCAGTAAGCTGTGTTGGTGCTGCAGCTGCTTGAACAGTGATGCTCATGGTAGCCTGCAATCTTCCGTCATATGAAATCATTACTGTGGAAGTTCCTGAAGCCGCTCCATAAATCTCTAAAACCTTTGTAGATGTATTGTATCTGATTCCTGTTGCCGAACCTGCATTGCCGCTTGGTATAACAGCTCCATTTGATGAAATCAATGTAAGTTTGGCAAGATTTGCAGGTGTGTTAATGTTGTCAAGTGACAGGAAATTGCCATACTGGTCATAAGCGAATACAACCATTGGAGCCCACTGTCCTGCATACATTGTTGTGGATACGCCCTGAATCTGCAAAGTGCTGATTGCAGCCGGTTCATAAACAGTGATGCTGAATGAAGCGTTAGCCATGGAAGCATTCATAGGAGACATTACAGTAAGAGTTACTGTTCCGCCTTTTGTCGAGCTTATTGCACCTGGTTTAAAGAACAGTTTTCCGTCTGCATTTACTTCAATGTATGCCGGATTAACTATTGTTGGGTCGGTACATGTTATAAATAAAGGTACTGTAGCAGAAACAGTTGAAGAAATATCCTGATTACCTGTTCTGAGTTTGTATGGATTTCCATACTGGTCATATGCATATACTGATAAAAGATGTCCTGAAGTCCCAGTCAGTATTTTTGTTGCAGAACCTGCCATTGTCAGTTCCCCGAATGAGAATGAGGATATAGTAGGAGCTGTAACTACAGTAACGGTTTTTGTTGCTGCTTGTGCTGTAGCATTATCAATAACGAATAAGTTTACAGCATCACCGACTGCAAGATTCTCCACTCCGCTAATCGTTACTGATGTAGCAGTTTTGCTCATTGTGAATATCACTGCTGGCTTTTGAGGGCTGAAAGCAGTTAATTGCAAGCTCATTGACAGAGGATTCATAGGTGAACCGTACTGATTGTAGAATGTAACATTGAGATCCTGTGCTCCGCTCTGCGGATAAAGGTTTGTAGCTCCTATTTCCACTTGTGTAAGCTTCTCATTTTCAATAGCAAATTCCTTTGTTGAACTCAAAGCAGTGATTGTGTATGTTCCTGCTGTGAAGTTATATGTCCTGGATATCTTTAGTGTCTTCCTGTCTGCAGACCATGTCTGTGTAAGACCTTGAAGAACAGATACTCCGAATTTGCATGTAACAGCTGTTGAAACCGGCACAGGCATATTGAATGTAACTGTAATCTCTTTTGTTCCTGAAGGGTATGCGTCTGTTATGGAGAGTGTCTTGGTAAGTGTTACTTTAGTTGTAATGGTTCCAAAACCTTCGATTGTACCTGTAACATCATATGTTCCTTCAACAGTTGTGGAGAATGAACCCCATGCAACTGCGACTGATGCAGTGTTGCCATCTTGATATACTGCAGTTACAGTAGCTGGAAGAGGATTTGCTCCGCCATATGCCATAGTGTACTGAGCATCATATCCTGTAATAGTTGATATTACATTGAAACCCGCTGCCGCTGCCTGTGTAGCTGTGACAACGCCATCATTGATAAGCGCGGTTATTAATTTTTCTCCTGCTTTGGTATTTGCATTCAAAGCTTCTACCATAGCTGTAGCTGCATCCGCATTTGTTATTGATGTCTTATCTGCTATTTTAACAAGCCCTTTTGAAGCAGCAAACGTGATAGTCTGGCCCCATGTGAAGTCAACATCCTGCCTATAGCCCAGAATTGTTAATAGAACTTTGTAAAAGGCTTGTGACATCATTAAATCATTTGGCCTGAATGTGCCGTCTTCATATCCTCCGAATCCAGCACTTGGATTAGCCTTCAAATAACCAATCATAGGCTGCCAATATACTGTTGCAGATGAAGCATCGCTAAAATTAACTACACCTGTATAAGCATCTGCAGCTTCCTCCAGGCCTGTATATCTGAGCAGCAGCCTGGCAGCAGTCTTTCTGTCAAGGGTCTTTGCAAGATATTGCGGTGTGAGACCGTCTGCAGAGTCACCTCTGAATAGATTCATAGCAGCCAGTTTCTGTGGATCTGTTAATGTTGCTGCTGATGCAGGCATAGCCACAAACAAAACAGCGATCATCGAGATAGCCAGAATAACTGCTAATAGTTTTTTTGCTTTTCTCATTATTGTCGTTCCTCCTTGTAGTTGCGAATTTTCTTTTGTGCAAGCGTTTGTTATTATTTGACGTAAATGAAACATTTCGGGTTCCATACTATCCGTTTCAATTTTTAAACGCTACCAAAGCAATTATATTTTATCCCGCCCGTAAAGTAAACAGAAAAAATCAGAACCATATGTTACAAGGCGAGGTTAATCCGTTTTCAGGACACCTTTTTATCAGTTAGCAGCCTTTTAAAAGGAAAAGGTATCCTTTCTGGCAGGTTCTGCACATCCTTTGAGTACAGAAGGCCCGCATATGCGAACATCATGGTGAAATAGTAACCGGATGTTACAGAGAACAGAATATGGCCTGCTATTAGCATATATCCTGTACATAACACGATAGCTGTCACAATCATCATCGTTTCAAAGCTGAAATTCTTCAAAAAGTTCTTTATGAGTATAAAGCCTAGCGCAACATAAATCCAGAGCATAGACAGTATTCCGAATATTCCGTAGTAGCACAAAACTTCAACAACATCCATCTCTATTATACTCTCCTGGCTTCCTCTTCCTATACCGAAAATCCAGGCCAAAGGTCCTGCATCTTTAAATTGAGTTAAAGCTTCTTTCAATTTGACCTGTCTGCCGCTTAAAAGAGCAGTCTCTATTCCTTCTTTTCTAAGAATATTTCCTGTACTCTTGATGGATTCGGATATGGTTTCCATAAATGAGGATTTTGCAAGGATGAATTCCAGTCCGATTATTGCAGCTGTCATAATTACAGCTGCAAGTATTATAACTCCGAATTTTTTCAAATACAGGCTTTCCTTATTCTTTGCAAGCATTACTATTCCATAGATTATGACAACAGCTGAGGTGGCAAAAAGAGCTAAGAAACTGGTCTTTGTACCAATAAGGCTGTTAGTCACAACAGTCATGGAGGAAGCTATAAGGAAGAGGTTCCTATCCTTCTTGCTTGAATTGTCTGAATTTATGAAAGCGTAAATTGACACAGGGAAAACCAGCATAAGTATAGCTGTAATGTCATTTCCTGCGAAATAGTATCCCATAGAGCCTCTGTAACCGAACCTGTCGGCATATGTAGAATGCCCAGTCCCGGTTATCTGGCCGAATATTACGTTTATTCCGATGATTATGAGGGTCAAGCATAACAGTCTGTTAAGCTTATTAAGAAGTTCCTTTTTTTTGTATCCCAGCACCGAGAATATCCAGTACCAGCAAAACAGCATCACTATGTTATATGCGAATCTGGCAATATACATGGCGTCTTCCATAATGGAGAAATCCATATTCAATACTATTTCAACACCGACTGAGGCTACTGCTGCAATTCCGATAGGTATAAGGGTAAGGATTGCTTTTCTGTTTTTCGTAGTAAAAAGGTATATAACTAGTAAGGATAAGAATAGGAATCGGATTATAAGGCTTGGGGAAAGTGAAAAAGACGTATCTTCCTTTTCAAAAAAAGTCTTATAGATTCCTGTTGCGGCATCAAGGAACGGATTTATTATAATCATAAGCCAGAACAATTTCTCAACGAATTCGTTATACTTTTTCATAGGTCCTCCAAAGAAATACTTTTAAGAATATATCACACAAAAACATCATAGTAAAGAATAGCAATTCTTAATTATTATATATTGTTCTGGCATATATATGATGTTAGACTTAGGAAAGAGGTGGATCATGAGTATAATAGCAAAAAAGCAGGTTTTAGGGCACATCGGTCCAGGTACGGATAATCAGAGGAATTCCGAAGGGGATTTCATACAGATTAATGAAAAACAGATATTGTTCGCTTACAGCAGATTCAAAGAAAAGAGTTTCCATGACAATGCTGAATCCGATATAGCAGGCATTGTGTTGCATAATAATGCAGAAAAACTCGACCTTTCATACAGTATATTAAAAAAAGCATCTGACATGGGTGTGGAAAATCTCATGAGCGTCTCCTTTTTAAGGATGCTTAACGGCGATATAGGCATGTTCTACATAAAGAAGCTGCCTTCAGTAAAAAGCCAGATTATGTTAAGCAGGTCTAGTGACGGATGCAGGACATTTTATGATGACAGGATATGCTGTCCTATAGTTTTTGACGGATACTATGTATTAAACAACAACAGGGTCATGAGGCTTTCCAACAACAGGATAATAATCCCTTTGTCTTGTCATATGACTGATATAATAGACAAGAAGACATATTTTGATGAAAGAGGAATAGTATATTTCTATTATTCAGATGATGACGGGTTAACATGGAACAGATCAAAAAGCATGCTCAGCTTACCCTCACAGCACACAAGAACAGGTCTTCAGGAGCCTGGCGTGATAGAGCTTCCAAACAATTGCTTGTATGCCTACTTCAGAACAGACCAGATGCTCCAATATGAAAGTTTTTCCTATGACATGGGAATAAACTGGACTTTGCCTCAGCCTTCTAAATTCACATCTCCCGATTCGCCTATGAAAATAGCAAGAAATCCTTATTCAAACAAGTATTATGCTGTATGGAATCCTGTTCCAAACTACAACGGAAGGGTTAAGGAAAGATATGCATGGGGCAGGACACCCCTTGCGATAGCATCCAGCGATAACGGTATTGATTTTTCCGAACCGGAATTGATAGAAGATGATCCGTCAAGAGGATTCTGTTATCCTTCCATATTTTTCATTGATGATAAGAATATGCTTTTGTCTTACTGTTCAGGAGGAGCAGAGGAAAAGGCATGCTTATGCAGGATTACGATAACAAAACTAACTGTGAATTTATAGTAACAATAATATAAATAGTGAGACTGATATCTCTATTCCCCAAAAATGATATTTGTTCCATTTTGGGGAATGATCTATAAATCAATCTTATTCTGTTTATATCAGATATTATTAAGTTTCTTATACAGTTCCTCAGTAGCTAAGGATATTTTGGTTACTGAGAAATCTTCCCCTTCAGGATATATGTACAAAGTATCATTCAGTGTATTTAAATCTACGCAGTCACCATGTTTGCCAAGATAGTCATACTCTATATGGCAGGAATAAAGCCTTTTAGCAGGCCATTCTATCTGGAAATCTTCTCCGTCAGACATCCCTGTCAGGATAAATCCCTGCATATTATGAATAAGGCGTCCTTTTCCAAGGGGGATATATCCTTTAGCATTCGGTAATGAATCTATATGAACTTCTTTGTCAAAACTGTATGTGCCTTCATCTATCTGTTTTCTTACCTGCGCTCTTTCCCATTCATACCAGTCGGGTATATGAGAAAATTCTGTTTTTCCGTCCAAAGCTTCCAAACGCCCATACTCAGTCATCTGCCATCTTTTATTGCAATTGGTACAGAAAATCTGCGTGCCTTCTGAATTCATCATATATTCGGTATTGCAGTTCGGGCAGTGATAAAGAACTTTATGAAGGCCTTTAGCCCTGTTTTTGTATTTTACGCTGACTTTATTGTCATACTGCCATTTAAAATCATCATAAATAAATTCTTTTGTAATTATTTCATTTATTTCTTCAACACTCAGCTTTTCCACATCATCTTTCGTCATGATGAGTTTAAGATCAGCTTCAGTACGGTTCCCTCTTTTTTCCAGGTTCCAGAATGGAGAGTTAATGTGATGCCCTTTTGTAAGGAATGTAGCTACAGGAACATGAAGATGCTTTACTAATTTAGCAAGCGACTGAGGCAAAATCGCATTGGTTCCGCATAAAGAATATCTTGCTTCTGGATAAAGGGCTATAATCTCACCTTTTTTAGCCACCCTGATAAGATGCCTTATAAGCACAGGGTCGTTAGTGAACTTTCTTTTGCATATACAGCCTACATTACGCAAAAGCTGTTCACGTTTAATGAATCCGTCTATTGCTACTACATAGTTGGCTCTTCTTGGGAAAATAGCCGCTGTTGCAACCATAAAATCAAAAAATGCATTGTGATTGCACAGCATAAGATATGCGCCTTTTATGTCTTTCATTCCTTGTTTTCTTATTTTAGTTTTTTGCAGCCAAACTGCAGGAAAACTTATTATCCAGGTCAGAAGCCTAAGATACCACTTAGCGACACGTATTTCCTCTACCATGTCGAAACGCTCCACGTTCTTTACTGTCATATCATTCATTTAAAGCCCCCCAATAGAAATAAACGAGCCCGTATTGTATGATTATATCTTTTTAAAGATTTTAAAGCAATTAAAAAGTATGCAGTTGATATTTATGCTTGCCAGCTATACCTTCTTTTTTAACAGCCTTATAGCATTCAATACAGCAAGAACTGATACGCCTACATCCGCGAACACTGCTATCCATAATGATGCTATACCCAACGCTCCCGCTGTAAGTACGATAAGCTTTATAGATATTGCAAAAGCCATGTTCTGCTTTGCAATCCTTAAAGTTTTTTTCGAAAGACGTATAAGTAAAGGGACTTTTGAAGGAAGGTCATCCATAATGACTACATCTGAAGCCTCAATTGCAGACTGAGAGCCTAATAATCCCATTGACACCCCTATGTCCGCTCCTGCAAGCACAGGCGCATCATTTATGCCGTCTCCTACAAACACTAGCTTTCCTTTTCCCTTTATGGATTCCAGTTTTTTCAGCATATACTCAGCTTTTTCATGAGGAAGGAGTGAGTATGCAACATCATTTATTCCCGCTTGCATTGCGATGTGATGAGCTGCAGACTTACTGTCTCCAGTGAGCATTGATATGTCAGTTATTCCAATATCCTTAAGGTTATAGACGCTTTGAGCAGCATCTTTTTTAATCTCGTCTGATATTATTATATGACCCATATACTCATCATCAACAGCAACATGCACTATGGTTCCAGCAAGGTCACACTGATGCCACTTTACTGCATCCATCTCCATGAGCTTTTCATTGCCTACACTTACTCTTTTACCGTCAATTACTGCTTTTATTCCATGCCCTGCTATTTCCTTTATCTCGCTTATACGGCTTTTTTCTATCTGCTCCATATATTCTTCCTTAAGCGATTTAGAGATTGGGTGGTCTGAATAACTTTCTGCTACAGCGGCTATTTCCAGAAGATCATGCGAGCTCAGCTTTTCCGGATGGATTGCAGTCACTTTGAATATGCCTTTTGTCAGGGTACCTGTCTTGTCAAACACGACAGCTTGTGTTTTAGCAAGCGCCTCTAAATAATTTCCGCCTTTTACTAAAATCCCGTTTTTAGAAGCTGAACCTAATGCGCAAAAGAAACTTAAGGGTACTGATAAAACCAGTGCGCATGGACAGGATACAACAAGAAATACCAATGCTCTGTATATCCAGTCTCTCCATGGATAACCTAGAATAAGAGGCGGGATAACAGCAAGCAGCATTGCAAATATCACCACAATCGGCGTATAGAAACGTGAGAATCTGGTAATGATTCTTTCCGTTTTCGCTTTTTTTGATGATGTATTCTCCACAAGCTCTAAAATTCTGGCTACTGTCGATTCATTGTATGGCCTTTCAACTTGAAGCATCAGCATACCGGATATGTTTATGCTTCCACTTAGCACAGTATCATCTGGTTTTACATCCACAGGTAAAGACTCTCCTGTCAATGAAGACATATCCAGTGCTGATTTGCCTTTTGTAACTATACCGTCAAGTGGAACTCTTTCACCTGGTTTTATGATAATCATATCCCCTGTTCTGACTGTCTCGGGTTTTACAGTTATCGTTTTATCATCAGTTAAAAGGTTTGCATAGTCCGGACGTATGTCCATAAGGTCAGTTATTGATCTTCTGGACTTTTCCACAGCATATTCCTGGAAGAACTCCCCTGTCTCATAAAACAGCATTACAGCAACCGCTTCGGGGTACTCTTTAATCGCAAATGCGCCTATCGTAGCAATACTCATTAGGAAGTTTTCATCAAAAACATCTCCATGCATTATGTTTTTAAGGGATCTTATAAGGACCTCATAACCGATGACAAGGTAGGATGCGATATACAATCCTATCCTGAATGTTTCATTTTTCAGCAGCAATGCTGATATAAGAAGAGCTGCTGAAATCCCTATCCGTACTAAAGTTATTATCTGTTTTTTATTAAGCCTGTTCATTCCTTTTCAAAATCACCTGCATGCATCTTGATTATTTTCTCCGATTTATCGAAAACCTCTTCACTATCAGCTTCTATAGAAGCTTTTTTTATAATAAAATTCAAATGTACTTCCTTTATACCAGATAATTTTAATATTTTCCTTTCTATTTTATCTGCACATGCCGGACAATCCAGATTACTTAATTTATATGTCTTTTTCATGTTTTATTCCTCTATATGGTTTTTGCCTTGTTCTAATATCGTTTTTACATGGTCATCTGCAAGTGAATAAAAAGTGGCTTTCCCCTCTTTCCTGTATTTTACCAGTTTGCTTGCTTTCAGGGTTTTTAATTGATGTGAAATAGCTGATTGCGTCATTTCAGTCAGCCTTGCTATATCGCATACGCACATTTCCGTAACAGATAAAGCATATAAAACCTTTATTCTTGTCTTATCTCCAAATACCTTGAAAAGGTCAGAAAGGTTATACAGCTTATCTTCACTGGGTATGTTCCTTATGACTTCCTTTACTTCTTCCTCTTTCATGTTTATATAATCACAGATATCAAATTGCTCTTCCATTTTGCTTTCCTTCCTAATAGACTAAAGTCTATTTAAACTATAGTTCATATGAACAATTGCTCATATGTAAGTATATAACTTTTCATATATTTGTCAATACGAAAAAACCATATCAGATTGATATGCCTTTAGGACTGGTTGTTTATGCAAAAATCACTACATCATCATCTTTCTTTTCTGCTCTTCTTTCATGTGATACATGGCAAAATCCGCCCGTTTTACTGTATCATATGCCGATTGATCTACTAATGTGTTGAATCTTGCAACTCCGTAAGCAACAGAGAAAGTAAAGTTGAGTTTCTTATTCCAAACGTTTACAAGCCTTTCAAAAGTACTGCATTCCTTATCAAGAGGATCGTCTGTTTTTGCTAGAACAGCAAATTCATCTCCTCCTATCCGGAAGCATTCACCTTTATATGAAAAAGCTTCTTTTATGCATTCTGAACATTTTTTTATAGCGCTATCACCGACTACATGACCGTAATTATCATTTATATACTTCAAAGAATTCAAATCAAAAAGCACTGCCGTCAGATGTTCATTGTTTTTATGCGATGAAAGAACCTGCTCATATTTATTCCTGTTGCCAATGTCTGTCAGCATGTCTGTGTTTGCTAATTTCTCGTAATACTCAGTTTGTTTCAGATCCAGCACGCTGTTATAGTAGCTCCTTATGGCATTAGATATTATCATTACTAAAAAAGCGATAACTGCAAACTGTAGCGCGGTGGAGGTTTTTGTCATGCTCGAGCTATAATATAGAATCATCTCAATCGCTCCGCCTATCATTACGAAAACCAGAGGGATAAGGAATTTTCTCAGGTCTTTATTCTTCTCGACATGCAGTTCAATATATACAAGATATATTATGAAAATAATATTTAACGCCATAAGCGAATGGGTAAGAAGAACCAGTTGGAACATATCCACCAGACCGGATAATTGAAGCATTATATTTATCGACAAAACTACAAGATAGGCATAACAAAAGTAAATAATAGGTTTTTTCTTGTCATTCTTAGAAATGTTATATATGTATATGTTTAAAGGTATTGGAAACAGGATAAGGCTGATAAGGTCCAGATAGTACATGATCTGCGGATATCCCACTATAAGCTGGACAGAACCGCTCTGGAAAAGCAGCCAAATTGATACAAAGAATGCGAAGCTGCTTATGTACAGGAAAGATTTGGACATGGCATTCTTTTTGTTCTTTGTAAAAAAATACAGCACTATTGTAGCCAATCCTCCTATAAGAATAATCATAATGCTGAATAATGAATAAATTGACCTGCTCTGATAATCCGCTACACATTCACCCTCAGTCCCGTACTGTATATATGGCACATAACCGGAGTAGTTGG
>JAAYBX010000061.1 GCA_012729955.1 Clostridiaceae bacterium | reverse complement strand
CATCAGTTCCCTGTCAAAAGAACAAGCGCTTGCTGCGGCAGGCGGAAAACATGTAGCCGGATATGATTCGTTAATCCCGAGATGATCTGATTCATCTTTTTGTTTTCGCAATCCATGCGGTCCGTCTGTCATCATAATGGATGGCACAGACAATTCCTCTAATGGTTTTGTGTGCCAGAAATCTCTGCCTGAACACAAAGACGCCTTCTGAGACAAGCTCATTTTTGAAACTATGAGTGAAGCTCTGTCTAGGTGTTCCTGTTTTATTGCATACTGCGTCATTTTTAATATCTCCTTCCAGGTAACTTACTTCATTGGGCTCTAGCATGCTTTTATATTCAGTCTGATAACTTTGCTGTTTTCTATAAATTTATATCATTATCTGGTTTCATCTATAAAATAAAGTAAATTTAGCAAAAAGTCAATAAAACCTATTTTTCTGCAACAAAAAACCGCCTGTCCAGGCGGCTTGTAAGCATGAAGCTTGTTATTGCTCGATTGTAATCTTTTTCTCTTCTTCTTTGAAGTAATCCTCGTAGTAAGCGTTTCTTTCGTCTTCTTTCATCTTATTAGCTTTATAGAACATGTAGAATGAAGGAAGCAGGAATACTACTCCTATAACATACCACAACCACATATGCCATCTTGCCATATACTGTTCATTCATATATACAAGTCTCATGAACATTCCAAAAGTAACTGCTTCAAAACCTATAGCGAAAACCACAATTGCCATCTTCATTAACTTTGAACTTTTGCTGCGCTTATCATCCATTTAAATATGTACCTCCTGCATGTAGCATTAACATACGATTTACTTCGTAAATTATATCATCGGGACCCCTTGTTGTCAAACGATTTGCTCTGTTTTTTAATCTTTGTTCAACTTGCATAATTACATGTTTTAAATATATGTAATTTAGTGAATTCTAACAGAGATACCTTTATCTCTTAAGGCCTTTTTCAGTTCAGTTATATCCAATTCATGAAAATGGAATAAAGATGCTGCCAAAGCTGCATCTGCATGGCCTTTGGTAAGCACATCATAAAAATCCTCTATTCTGCCAGCTCCTCCAGAAGCTATTACAGGAATATTCACTGACTCGGATACCATCTTTGTAAGCGTTAGTTCAAAGCCTTTTTTAGTTCCATCAGTATCCATTGATGTAAGAAGTATCTCGCCAGCTCCAAGCTTTTCGCATTTTCTAGCCCAGTCTGCAGCATGCCAAGAGGTCTTGTCCCTTCCTCCGTTTATGTATACCATATAACTGCCGTCTTTTTCCTTTTTTGCATCTATTGCAGCTACAACACATTGAGCACCGAACATTTCGCTGGCTTTTGTTATAAGTGAAGGATTCAATATAGCTGCAGTATTAACTGATACTTTGTCTGCACCAGCTCTTAAAAGAGCGGTAAAATCATCGATAGTCCTTATTCCGCCACCCACTGTAAAAGGTATGAATACCTCAGAAGCGACTTTTTCCACGGTCGAAAGCATAATATCTCTTTTTTCATATGACGCTGTTATATCCAGAAAGACCAGTTCATCCGCTCCTGTGGCATTATATGCTTTTGCAGTTTCCACAGGATCTCCTGCGTCAACTAGATCAAGGAAATTTATACCTTTGACGACTCTTCCTTTATTTATATCCAGGCATGGAATTATTCTTTTTGTGTACATCTGCTTCTCCTTATCTGCTTTATAACATGGATTCAAATAGCTCTTCAATCTTTATCTTTCCCTCATATATTGCCTTACCGGTTATAACTGCGTATGCTCCCGCTTTTTTCACATTCAGAATATCGGACATATCTTTTATTCCACCCGATGCAACAATATCCATTCCTGTTTTTTCAATCATTTCCTTAAGTGCTTCTATATTCGCGCCTTTTAAAGTTCCATCTTTGGATATATCTGTGTATATGATGGATCTGACACCTATAGATTTCATATGCAGTGCAGTTTGAATTGCATCCTGCCCGCTGTCTTTAGTCCATCCGTCTGTTGATACTAAACCATTTAAAGCATCAATGCCAACTACTATCTTCTTTCCAAACTCAGCGACTGCTTTCTCCACTAGCGATGTGTCCTTGATTGCTGCAGTCCCAAGGATTACTCTGTCAGCATTTGCTTCAATAAGCTCCCCTATCCTCTCTAGCGTCCGTACTCCGCCACCTGTCTGAACCAAAAGGCCTGTTTTAGAACATATATTTTTAATAACTTTAAGATTAACTGATCTGCCTGTCCTGGCTCCATCAAGGTCTACAATATGCAAATGAGTAGCTCCGGACTTTTTAAAAGCCAGAGCCATCTCGAAAGGATCATCAGCATATTTCGTAACCTGCCCGTAATCCCCTTTGTAGAGTCTTACGCAGTTACCGTCAAGTATGTCTATAGCAGGATATATAATCATGTTTTTACCCATTTTCTTAATAATTCTATACCGTCATCACCGCTTTTTTCAGGATGGAACTGACAAGCCATAATATTATCCTTTTCCACCGCTGATGCAAATCTTTTTCCATATTCAGTGAATGAGAAATATGTATTCAAAGATTTAACATCATTTTTTGTGCTGTTTAAATTTGTTACATCAGCATAATATGAATGTACGAAATAGAAATACCTTCCATTAAACTGATGTAGAATTCCTGTATTATCTGTCGAATCAATACTGTTCCAGCCTATTTGAGGCACTTTTAATCCTGATTCGCTATTGAACTTCCTCACATGACCTGAAAGCAGGCAAAGTCCTTTAACCGCAGTTTTATCATCTGTACCGGAGAAATCCTCTTCTGAAGATTCAAACAGGAGCTGGTATCCTAAGCATATGCCTAAAAAGTTTTTGCCTTTTTTTATTTCTTCTTTTACAGCCTGGTCCATATTTCTTTTCTTAAGATTGTCCATAGCCTTGGGAAATGCACCGACTCCAGGCAGCACAATATTATCATATTTTTTCAACTTATCCGGATCTGTAACTTCTTCCGCTGGGCAATTTATATACGAGAAAGCTTTAAGCACGCTCCCTATATTACCCATCTCATAATCGATTATTGCTATCACTTTACAAGCCTTTCATATGCCTCTTTGTATTTATTCAGAGTCTGTGTTATAACATGGTTGTTAAGCGTCGGGGCTGGGGGATTTTTGTCCCATCCTGTGGTCTCAAGATATTCCCTAAGATACTGCTTATCAAAACTTTTCTGAGCACGACCGGGCATATATTCGCTTGCATCCCAGAATCTTGAAGAATCAGGAGTGAAGATTTCATCTGCAAGCACAAGATTACCGTCAAGTATCCCGAATTCAAACTTAGTATCTGCAATTATAATTCCTTTTGTCAGCGCATATCCGCTTGCTTTGATATACAGTTCCAGACTCTTTTGTTTTAAAAGAGCTGCAATTTCAGTACCTATCATATTCTCAGTCTCTTCATAAGAAGTGTTTATATCATGTCCTTCTTCAGCTTTGATTGATGGGGTGTAAATCGGTTCATCCAGCTTATCAGCTTGTTTAAGCCCGTTTCTTAATGGTATGCCGCATATGCTTGTGTTCTTTGCATACTCTCTTAACCCGCTACCCTCAAGATACCCTCTTACTACGCATTCGACAGGAAGCATGCTTAATTTTTTTACAAGCATGGAACGTCCTTTAAAGTATTCATCTTTATTAAAAGGTTCAGGTAATTTTTCAAAGTCTGCAGTAATCATGTGATTATTAATTATGTCCTGTGTTAAATTAAAGAAGAATGCC
The DNA here is from genome assembly GCA_012729955.1 of Clostridiaceae bacterium. Taxonomy (GTDB): domain Bacteria; phylum Bacillota; class Clostridia; order DUPQ01; family DUPQ01; genus DUPQ01. Next base: position 1,691 of record JAAYBX010000061.1, on the reverse strand, counting down.
GAGATACTGTTAAGTATTATACCTTTTGACGGTATCGGCTCATTAAATACACAGTCAAATGCTGATATCCTGTCTGAAGCAACCATAAGCATCTTATCGCCTAAATCATACAAATCCCTTACTTTTCCTTTTTTAAATGGTTTCAAATCCATTAAATCTCTCCTTTTGTTGATGGAATGCCGGTTTCTTTACAGTCAATACCCACAGCCTGCTTTAAGCTTCTTGCAAGACCTTTAAAAATGCTTTCCGCAATGTGATGCCTGTTTGAACCATATAACACGTTTACATGGATATTCGCACCTAGATTATTAGCAAAAGCAGTTACAAATTCTTCAACTGCTTCAAAATCCATCTCTCCCATTCGCCCCTGGCTGACAGGACAGTTAAATACAGTATAAGGCCTTCCGCTTAAATCTATTGTGACATTTGTAAGCGTTTCGTCCATAGGGATTGATGCAAACCCGTATCTGTTGATTTTTTCTTTATTCCCAAGAGCTTTCTTTAAAGATGACGCTAAAGCAATGGATGTATCTTCAATAGTATGATGTCCATCTACTTTTATATCTCCCGAGGTCTTTATTGTTATATCCATGAGAGAATGCCTTGTAAACAGCTCAAGCATATGATCAAAAAAACCTATTCCTGTATCAACCGAATATCTGCCGGTCCCATCAATATCCAGCTTTATAGTTATATCAGTCTCGTTAGTCTTTCTTTTAAATTCCGCTGTCCTCATTGTCTCATAATCTCCTTTGCTCCATTAATCAGGGTATCCATATCAGAATCTGTACCGACAGATATCCTGACATAGTCGGGTATATAGTTCCACTGCCTGATTAGTATACCGAAGTCTTTGAATTTTGTATATATAGTATATGAATCGAAGCGGGGAAATTTCACAAACAGGAAATTGCTCTTTGATGGCAATACAACGCAACCAAGTGCTTCAAGTTCTAATGCGGTCCGGTCTCTTGTTACCTTCACTTTATTATTTATATAATCGTAATACTCTTGATCATTTATGGCAGTTAATGCGCTAATCTGGGCTAATCTGTCCAATGGATATGAATTAAAACAGTTTTTTATTGTGTTTAATGAATTTATTTGTGTAATATCTCCTATAGCATAGCCTATCCTCATACCTGCTAAACAGTAGGATTTTGAGAATGTCCTGACCACCAACAGGTTCTTGTACCTTTTTACATACTCAGACATGGATTTCTGATCTGCGAAATCCATATAAGCCTCATCAACCAGTATCAGCCTGTCTTTATCTTTTTCTAAAAGAGAGCATATATATCCATCACTTAACAGCTCACCTGTCGGCGCATTGGGGTTAGCTATTATTAAAGGATATTTGCATTCACTCATTGCTTGTTTATCTATAGAATAATCATCCTTCATTTCCATGGAAATCTCTTTTGCGTTATATAGCTTGCAGTATACTGGATAAAAGCTGTATGTTATCTTTGGGAAAGCAACTTCCCGCTCTGCGAAAAAGGCATTAAAAGAAAAAGCAAGAAGCTCATCTGAACCATTAGATACGAAAACCATGTCTTCGCTTACTGAATGCTTTTTAGCAAGAACAGACACCAGTTCTTTGCATACCGGATCTGGATAAAGTCTTAAAGATGCATCAGTATTATCTTTTATCGCTTCAAGCACTTTATCTGATGGAGGATAAGGATTCT
>JAAYBX010000060.1 GCA_012729955.1 Clostridiaceae bacterium | reverse complement strand
GCTCCTTCAATCCTATGGATCTTTCAAACATTTCCACGAAGTTGAATACAGGTTCCATCTCGGCCTCTCTTTCTATCTGAATTATATCACCTGTATGCTTATTTCACGGAAAGAAGTAAAGAACCCTTTCCGTATTTATCTTGATTTTAATATATAGTTATTGTATTATAGTACCTAAGTTTGGACGGGGCAAAAGATTTGAAAAAGATATATTTATATTTCAAGAACAATACACGGGCATTAGTTTCATGGAGCCTCTTACTTATATGGATGATTATTATATTTATCTTATCAGCACAGACTGCAGATGAATCATCCTCAACTAGCGGATCTTTACTTTCTTTTATTCTAAAACTCACCTATCCAGGATACAAGCTTATGGATCCCTCAGAACAGTTCGTTGTATTAGAAACATATCAGCATATAATACGCAAATCTGCACACTTCATGGTATTTGGAGTATTAGGGATATTAGCTGTTAATGCATATAAGTCCATACATATTCGTAATAATAGCTTAGTCATAATATTGTCTTTAGCGACATGTGTCGGTTATGCTGTGCTTGATGAGATACATCAGATATTCGTTCCTGGCAGATCATGCGAAATAATGGATATTGTTTTAGACAGCTGTGGATCCTTCATATTCATAGCCTTGACTATCTTCATTTTTTATCTTTTTGAAAACAAAAAAAGCAAACTTGTTGAGAAACCTTAATTTTTATTTACCAAATTTATTAAACGGATTAGTTCATATTTTTACGTATAAAAAAAGAACTGCCTTATCACAAACTTAGCAGTTCTAATTTTATGCTTACTTATTCAAGATAATCCCTTAATTTTTTGCTTCTGCTGGGATGTCTCAATTTTCTTAAGGCTTTTGCTTCAATCTGTCTGATACGTTCTCTTGTAACATTGAACTCCTTGCCGACTTCTTCAAGTGTCCTTGCTCTGCCGTCATCAAGTCCGAATCTGAGCTTAAGGACTTTCTTCTCTCTTGGCGTAAGAGTATCCAGTACAGACATCAGCTGTTCTTTTAGCAGAGTGAATGCTGCAGCATCAGCTGGTGCAAGCGCATCTTCATCTGGAATAAAATCACCAAGATGGCTGTCCTCCTCTTCACCAATCGGCGTTTCCAAAGATACAGGATCCTGATTGATTTTCATAATCTCACGCACTTTGTCTTCTGTCATATTCATTTCTTTTGCAATTTCTTCAGGGGTAGGGTCTCTTCCCAATTCATGCACAAGCTGACGTGATACCCTTGTGTATTTGTTTATTGTCTCTACCATGTGGACAGGTATCCTTATGGTTCTTGCTTGGTCAGCAATAGATCTTGTTATAGCCTGACGTATCCACCATGTAGCATATGTGCTGAATTTGTACCCTTTTGTATAGTCAAACTTATCAACAGCTTTAATTAGACCCAGATTCCCTTCCTGGATAAGATCAAGAAACTGAAGTCCTCTTCCGACATACCTTTTTGCTATACTGACTACAAGCCTTAAGTTTGCTTCTGCAAGCTTTCTTTTGCATTCATCATCCCCCTGCTCCATTCCTTTTGCAAGTTCGATTTCTTCATCAACAGTCAGTAATGGAACTTTTCCTATCTCTTTTAAGTACATTCTTACAGGGTCATCCACTGATACTCCGTCTGGAACGCTGATTTCGATATCTTCAGTCTCATAATCAACTTCAGATATGTCTTTCTCATCATCTACGACATCTATTCCTGCTTCTTCGAACATCTCAAATAATTTGTCCATCTGATCAGCATTTACTTCCATATCATCAAAGCTGTCTGTTATCTCCTGAGATATCAATGATCCTTTGGATTTCCCTTTCTCCATCAGGTCCTGCATTACTTTATCAAATCTGACAATTCCGCTTTCTTCTTCCACTGGTTGTTGTATTGCTTTTTCTTTTTTCATTAAATTTCCTTTCTCGTCCATTATTACCTCCAAATTATGCGTTTATCTTGTATTTTGCCAACAGAGCGGTATTCCTTCTCAGCTCTTCTTTTATATTATCTTTTTCCGACTCGCTTAGTCCCTCCAACTCTAATGCCTGGCTTAACACCACATTGTTATTTACTATTATGTCATGCCGATATTTAGTGATATAGTCGCTTAAAGCTTTTGTTGCATCAGATATCGTATGATATTCAGCAGCTTCTTTAATAAAAAGAGCTCTCTGCTCATCATCAAGCATAGCAGCAATTTTCGCTTCATCAGGACTTTCCATCGAGTTATACCTTTTTATAATCTCAAGCAGAAGATCCCTGCTGAAGTCATTATGGGTCATGTTTGTTGTAAGCAACTCTTTTTCAATTTCATCTTTAAATGATGGATTGTTGCATAAGAGTACCAGTATGGCATAAAAAAGTTTATCCAGTTTGCCTTCTGTAAACCTGTCTCTTAACACAGGAGCTATTTTCTCAGTTTTTGGTACCTGCATCTGCAAGGCATCTGTATCACTTCTATCTCTTGTCCTGTTCTGGACTTCTTTTAAAAGCGCATCATAACTTGTATTGAACCTTGCAGATATATTCTTTATATATACATCCCGTTCAACTGGGCTTTGTACTTGTCCGATTGCTGATGCGACACCCTTTAAAAATGCAATCTGCCCTTCAGAAGTCAACAGATCGCATGTCTGTTTAAGTAAATGTGCTTTGTATTCCACAAGCATAAAAGAATTTTTCAGAGCATTTCTAAATTCTTCTTTTCCCATCAGTTTAATAAAATCATCAGGATCTTTTATTGGTTTACCGAATTTATCCTGACCTGGAAGTATAAGGACTTTTACTGTACAACCCATATTTGCCAGTATATCCAATCCTCTTAAAGAAGCATTCTGTCCCGCGGCATCGTTGTCATATGCTATTACAGCCTGACCGAATACTCTTTTTATCATTTTTGCCTGATTATCTGTAAGCGCAGTTCCTAGGGATGCTATAGTATTCGTAAAACCTGCCTGATGAAGACTAATACAATCTATATAACCTTCTACGACAATGACAAAATTCTCTTTGCTGTTTTTTGCAAAATTCATTGCAAAGAGGCTTTTATTCTTCTTGTAAACACAGGTTTCTGGTGAATTCATGTATTTTACATCAGCCTCATCCAAAGCTCTGCCTCCAAAACCTATTACCCTGTTTCTGATATCTATAATGGGAAACATGATACGGTTTCTGAATTTGTCAATAACGCCATGTTTCGAAACAGAACCTAAACCAGATTCCACTATTTCATCATCACTGAACCCTTTTGACCTTAGGTATTCTGTTAATGCGGACCATTCCTTTAATGCATATCCAATTCCGAATGATGTGATGGTTTCGCTCTTCATCTTTCTTTTTGCAAGATATTCCCTCGCGTGCTGATTCTTTTGAGATTTCATGTTTTCAAAAAAGAATCTGGCAGAAAGACTATTCATCTCATATGTCCTTTTTTCCTTTTTAAGGACTGCTTCATCCACATAACTGTTTTTTTCAGGTATCAGTATGTTTGCCCTTTCTGCTAACAGCCTTACTGCTTCTGAGTAATCCAGATTCTCAATATCTTTTACAAAATTTATTACATTTCCACCTTTGTTGCAACCGAAACAGTAATATATCTGCTTTGCTGGCACGACTGAGAAAGATGGGGTTTTTTCCTTATGAAATGGACATATTCCGAAATAGTCCTTACCTTTTCTGTCTATTTTTACATATCTTGAAACTGTATCTACAATATCATTTTTAGATATTATCTCTTCTATTAATGGTTCGGGATAAATATATCGATCAGGCATTTCTCCTCCTAATATATTATTCGACATATACCTTATATTTCCTTTTTTTATTTTGTCTATTCAATAATACTGAATTACATAATATTCTGTCAATATACAGGAGGTATAAATCATGTCAACCTATACGCTTAAACGCAGCTGCAGGCTTATCGATGAAAGAAAACATATGCTGGATATTGAGTATTTTCTTATAGAAGAATTTTCCATAAAAAAACCATGCATAACTTATGGCATAAAAGTTGAAACAAGCGAGAATGGCAAAATTACTGATACATGCTCAGTTAGTGATGTATCTCAGAAAAAAGATGAGGCATTATATATACTTGAAAAAATGGCAGATTACGAGGTAACCGCCATTACTGCAAAAGATGTAATTGAAGATATAGTTTTTTAGTTTTTCTTTCGTGTTTTTACTGGACGAAGTACAGATACTGCCTTGTGATTCCAGTCAAGGTACTTTTTTATGACATTCAGCACATCTTCTTTTGTGACTTCCTCAGTCTTTTTGATTGCTTCTTCTCTAGTAATCGGTCTACCTCTTAATAAAAGATTTCGTCCGTTTGACATCATTCTGGAATCTGTTGTTTCCATTCCCAAAAGCATGGAACATTTTATCTGGTCACGGGTTCTTGTAATCTCATCATCGTCTAAGCCATTTTCAGATATGTCTTCTACAATTTCCTGTATACTTTGCATCATATTATCAAACCGTTCAGGATTACAGCCTGCATAAATGTTAAGTATGCCTCCGCTCTGGTAGAATTCATTGGATGATCCTATGTTGTATACTAATGCCTTTTCTTCTCTTACTATCTGAAAAAGTCTTGAGGACATGCTCTGTCCTAATGCTCCTGAAAGCACAGCAAAAGGATATCTTTCCTCTGAATCATGTAAAGCTCCTTCGAAAGCCATGGAAAGATATGCTTGTTCGATTTTCTTTGTTTTAACTACATTAACCGGTTTAAATTGGGCTAGAGGACCATTATTGGCTTTTTTACATTCCCCGCTTCTGTAATCCTTGAAATATTCTAAAAGCATATCGAGCATTGTTTGCTGGTCAAAAGATCCAGATACAGAAATTACTGTATTTGATGAAACATAAAAATCTTCCATGTAGTTTTTAATACTTTCAGCTGTAAAACTCATTACTGTATCTACTGAGCCAAGAATAGGATAAGACAGAGGATTGCCTTTCCACATTTCTTCTTCCAGCCGGTCATGAACGAAATCTTCTGGTGAATCCTCATACATAGCGATTTCTTCAATAACGACTTTTTTTTCGTTTTCTATCATTGAAGGTTCAAAACTGGAGTTTAGCAGCATGTCTGCCATGAGTTCTAAGGCAGTGCTGACATTTTCTGATGTAGTTTTTATATAAAAACAGGTCATGTCTTTGCCTGTATATGCATTTAGCATTCCGCCTATCTGATCGGATATTATTGCAATATCTTTTGCACTTTTACTATTCGTACCTTTAAAAGCCATATGTTCTATGAAGTGTGATATTCCCTTGTTTTCTGCACTCTCATAGTTGCTTCCAGCTTTGACAAATATGCCTATGCTGATAATATCATTTGCTGGCATATGTTCAAAAATTACTCTTGTTCCGTTTATTAATTTTCTAATCTCAATCATTTGTTATTAAAAAAGCCCGGTGTTACCCGGGCGTTTGCTTTACTTGGATAACAAGGCTTTTCTCGAAAGGTTTACCCTTCCCTGCCTGTCAATCTCAACCACTTTGACATCTATCTTGTCGCCTACTGATAACACATCACTTACTTTGTTAACGCGTTCGTTTGCAAGCTGTGATATATGCACAAGACCTTCTTTTCCAGGAACCAGTTCAACAAATGCTCCGAATTCCATAAGCCTTGTAACTGTTGCATCTTTAAATATCATACCTGGTTCAAGATCATTTACTATACCGTTGATCATTGCAACAGCTTTATCTCCAGACTCCTGATCTACAGTCAGAATATATACTGTACCATCATCATTAATGTCAATTTTTACTCCTGTCATGTCAATTATCTTATTAATGACTTTTCCGCCTGTTCCAATAACATCCTTTATCTTTTCAGGATTAATTGTCATAGTAATAATCTTTGGAGCATATGGTGACAGTTCTGGTCTTGGTTTGTCTATAACTTTCAGCATTACTTCATCGAGTATGTATATTCTTCCTTTTTTGGTAATTTCAAATGCTCTCTTTATAATCTGAGGAGTTAATCCGTCAACTTTGATGTCCACCTGTATAGCTGTAATGCCATTGTGGGTCCCTGCTACTTTAAAGTCCATATCTCCAAAGAAATCTTCAATACCCTGAATATCCATCATCATCTCGAAATTCGAGGGATCCTCATCATCAGTAACTAATCCGCAGGAAATACCAGCTACAGGTGCAAGAATCGGCACACCGGCATCCATTAATGCTAATGTGCTTCCGCAGACTGAACCCTGGCTGGTTGAACCATTAGACATCAATACATCAGAAACCACCCTTATAGCATATGGGAAATCTTCTTCTGAAGGGATGACTCCCTCAAGAGCTTTCTGAGCAAGAGCTCCATGACCGATTTCTCTTCTGCCTGGTCCTCTTGAAGTCTTTGCTTCTCCTACTGAGTAAGATGGGAAGTTGTAGTGATGTATATATCTGTCTTCTGTCTCTGCTTCATCTAAAATTTCTAATGGCAGAACCTCTCTCATTCCCCCAAGAGTAACGCTTGTAAGAACCTGAGTCTGTCCTCTTTGGAACATAGCAGAACCGTGAGTTCTTGGAAGCACTCCGACTTCGCTGAACAGAGGACGTATTTCATCAAGAGCTCTTCCGTCAACTCTCTTCTTTTCATGAAGAAGGTAATGTCTTACCACTTTCTTTTCCAGTTTATATAAAGAATCAGCAATATATCCGGGATTGTCTGCATATTTCTCACCAATCTGTTCATTTACCTTAGCGGTCAATTCCGCTATTTTGGTATCCCTTACGGTTTTGTCAACAGCAAGAACTGCTTCTTTCATCTGTTCATGAGCTATGGTTTCAATTTCCGCATATACTTCAGCAGGGACGGCAGATGACTCATATGAGAACTTCTCTTTTCCGATTTCTGCTGCAATTTTCTCAATCTGCTCACAGACCGATTTAATTTCATTGTGTCCAACCATTAAAGCATTGTACATTACATCATCAGGAACCTGCTTTGCTTCTGCTTCTATCATGCATATCTTTTCTTTTGTTCCTGCAAGAGTTACATACATGTCTGATACTGCTCTTTGCGTTGCATCAGGATTCAATACGACTTTGCCATCAACGAGACCGACTGCGACTGCAGCTACAGGTCCGTTAAATGGAATATCTGAGATGCATGTGGCTATTGAAGCTCCAAGCATTGCTGCAAGCTGAGGCTGATTATCCTGTTCTACTGAAAGCGCTGTACAGATTATTACAACATCATTTCTCAGGTCATGAGGGAAAAGCGGTCTCATTGGTCTGTCGATTACTCTTGAAACCAGGATAGCAGCATCAGAAGGTTTTCCTTCTCTTCTATTGCGGCTTCCGGGAATACGTCCTATGGAATACATCTTTTCCTCATAATCAATACTCAGAGGGAAGAAATCAATTCCAGGCTTTGGTTCTTTTGACGCAGTTATTGTTGAAAGAACTACTGTGTCACCATACCTTACAAGGCATGATCCGTTAGCAAGCTGGGCATACTTGCCTGTTTCTATAATTACTTCTTTGCCCGCATAGTTAATTACATGTTTTTTGTGATTTTCGTGCATTGTTATCTCCTTTTATTCTTTTCCCGGAGATATTCCACTTGAAAACAGATATTAAAACCCGCCATATTTCGGACTTTAATCTCGGTTTTTAAGGAAATACCACCGGATATATGCAAAACGGCGAAAATTCGCCGTATTTGTCTTACTTTCTGAGCCCTAATTCCTTAACTACTGTACGATATCTCTCAATATCTTCTTTCATCAGGTAATTGAGCAATCCTCTTCTTTGTCCTACCATCTTCAATAATCCCCTTCTGGAATGGTGATCCTTCTTGTGAGACTTAAGATGCTCGTTCAAATGGTTAATTCTTTCGGTCAGAATTGCTATCTGCACTTCGGGTGATCCGGTGTCCCCTTCATGCAATTGGAATTTCTGTATAATTCCCTGTTTTGTTTCCTTGTCCATTTCTTTTCTCCTTTAATAATTATCGCCATAAGCAATGTATGAGGTCGGAGTTTTCCAGACACATAGCCTAAGGTTCTCTGGGTATATTAACATTTTATATGCATCATGTCAAATATTCTTTTTAGTAATAATATTTTATATATATAGAGACTAATAGAAAATGATACTTTTTTGAATGTATTCTTTAAAGAGATACCTAGATAAATTTCCTATAAAAAAAAAGAGCTTTCGCCCAAAAGAGCTTGCTCTTTTTTAAATCTCACTTATCTGCAACATATGGCAGCAAAGCGATTTGTCTGGCTCTTTTAATAGCAATAGTCAAATCTCTCTGATGTCTTGAACAGGTGCCTGTAACTCTTCTTGGGAGTATTTTTCCTCTTTCAGAGATATATCTCTTAAGCTTGTTAATGTCTTTGTAATCTATAGAGTCATCTTTATCAGCACAAAACTGGCAAACCTTCTTTTTAGGCTTCCTGAATTTGAAATCTTTCCTATCTTCTTTATCCATGCGATCCATAATATGTCCGCTCCTTTCATTTTATCTTGCTAGAACGGCAAAGCATCATCTTCGGAGATGTCAATATGAGTGAAATCCATATCTTCTCCTGCATTGTTTCCGGTGCTGTTGCTTCCGCTCGAGTCTTTTTTGCCTTCTGCAAAATACGTTTCTTCAAGTATTACATCAGTGGCATATCTTTTTTTGCCTTCCTGATCTTCCCAAGTGCGATTCTGCAGTCTTCCTATGACGACAACCTGTATACCCTTCCTGAAATAGCTGTTCACAAATTCAGCCTGTTTTGACCATGCGGTTACATTAAAGAAATCCGCTTGTATCTGGGCTTCTTTTGCCGCAAACCTTCTGTTTACTGCTATAGAGAATGATGCAACCGGTGTCCCGGTTCCTGTTGTTCTGAATTCAGGGTCTTTTGTAAGCCGTCCCATTAATATGACTTTATTCATATCTTCCTCCTATAACTTGATTGTCTGGCCTTTTAAGATGCCTTCTGTAATCCTGTACAGTCTTTCAAGTTCGGAAATGAAGTCCGGTTTTGCTTGGAATGTCACTAAAACAAAATAGCCGTCTGTTTTATAATCGATTGGATAAGCAAGTCTTTTTCTTCCCCACTCATCAACTTTATCAACTACACAGCCTGCATCAGCCATCTGCTGAACTAACTTTTCAACTACGTTTTTCTGGGCTTCTTCTTCCAATGTACAGTCAACAATGAATATTGTTTCGTATTGGTTCATCTGGTTTACCTCCTTCTGGTCTAATCGGCCCCGTTTTTTCAGGGGCAAGGAATCAATGCGGTAGTATTGTACTACACCATTATTTGTTAATCAAGGATTATTTTACATAAATGCCTCCTTTCCGATAGGAAAAAAGACAATATCACAGTTTACAGTATTAATTAACAGACAAATCTTCTGGTTATATCTGGAACAAAGCTTTTTATCGCTCTAAAAGTTCCTTTCATGGAATATTCCTCCATACAGGCAGGAATTAAAACAGATTCTCCTAATCCGGCTGATACTCCTTCCACATCTATACTTCCCTCAAGTACTGTATAAGTGTGGAATGAAGAGTTTAATGTGTCACAACTATAAAGGCCTTGTGCATTGACAAGCTCAACTGCAAAATATTTATTGTATACAAGATAGTGAGTTCCTTTGAAATTTACAGCTTTGTTGATCTGCATCTCAGTTTCATTAAAATTTATAACATCGAGCGCTTTATCTATGTGAAGAGGTCTTTTCATTCCATCAGCTCCAATTCTGTCATAATCATATACCCTGTATGTGGTATTGGAATTCTGCTGAACCTCCATTATGATAATTCCTTCTCCAATTGCATGGACCAAACCTGCAGGTATATTGAGCCAGTCACCTTTTTTCACATTAACATAGTTTAAAGTGCTTTCAATATCATTTTCATGAACTGCTTTAGTGAATTCTTCTTTAGTTATGCCTTTTTTCAGGCCGTATACAAGTTTAGCATCCGGCCTGGCATCAATAATATACCACATCTCATTTTTCCCAAGAGCACCATTTTCATTTTCGAAAGCATATATATCATTCGGATGCACTTGTACTGATAAGGCAGAACATGCATCAATAAGCTTTATAAGTAATGGAAATTGCTGCATATTGTTATTACCGCATAATTCCTTAGGGTACCATTTGAAAATGTTTTCCAATGTACTGCCAGATAAATCACCATTGGAGATAACACTCATACCATCTTTGTTAGCAGATATTTCCCAGCTTTCCGCAGTAATCGGGTATATAAGCTTTTTATTTAATTTTAACAGATTGTTACCGCCCCATATGTAGTCTTTATACACTGGTTGGAATTTTAAAGGATAAAGCATCTCCACCTCCATTTATTCAAGATTGAATTATATCATTAATTCCTGTTGACAAACAATATGCGCTTTGTTAAAATTACCCGTGCGATGCACATGGCGAAGTAGCTCAGCTGGCTAGAGCAACCGGTTCATACCCGGTAGGTCGTTGGTTCGAATCTGACCTTCGCTACCATCGCTTTTTTATACGGCCCATTGGTCAAGCGGTCAAGACATCGCCCTCTCACGGCGGTAACAGGGGTTCGAGTCCCCTATGGGTCACCACTATAACAACAGGCAATGCCTGTTTTTTTATTCAGATTAGTAATTAATATAAAAAAACCAGTAATATTATCTTTAAGCATGTATAATACTCTTTGATGATACTGGAGGTGCTTATGGTTTTTAAATTAAGTAAAGATGAACTCACTGTCGATAAAGAAGCAATTATACAAAAACTCAGAATATCTGAAGATGACATGGATGAATTTAATGAAATCTTTGAAAAATGCATGAGCATTGCATGCCCCAAATACCTTTTTGCAAAAAAAGAGATAACTGCAATAGACGATAATTCAGTACAGATTGAAGAAATAACGATAAAAAGCAAAATTGCATCTAAAAACATGAGAAATACCGGATATGCATATCCTTATGTAGTGACATGCGGTCATGAGATATATGAATATGCCCACAGCATTTCTGATCCATTTGTAAGCTATTGGATAGACCACATTATGGAACAGCTTTTGTATATAGCAATTAAACATATGAACCATGACATGAAAAGCATCTACAATCTTACCAAAACAGCAAGTGTGAATCCAGGTTCCACAGTAGACTGGCCTATATCCGGACAAGCACAGCTTTTTTCTATGCTAGAGGATGAAATAAAGGATACAGGTATAACCCTGACTCCTTCATTTCTCATGCTACCTAATAAATCAGCATCAGGCGTGGTATTCGCGACAGAGGAAGACTATATGAACTGTCAGTACTGCAAAAGAAAAAACTGTCCCAATAGAAGAAAAGAATATATCCAGACAGCAGACGACTAATAGAAAATTAATGCTTGACATTGATATGTCAATAATGTAAAATCCATATTGCTGTTTTGACGGCCCTTTGGTCAAGTGGTTAAGACATCGCCCTTTCACGGCGGTAACAGGGGTTCGAGTCCCCTAAGGGTCACCAAGCTGGCCTGGTAGTTCAGCTG
>JAAYBX010000059.1 GCA_012729955.1 Clostridiaceae bacterium | reverse complement strand
TACTTTTTCTCTTTCTTTTTCCTGCCTCTTGCGTAAACCAGGGGAACATTATATTCCTCATCGAAATTTATAAGTTTAGGTCCTGATATATTACCTGTGTTTCTTTTTGCTTTGCTTATCTTACCTGTGTTTCCTCTGACTATTTTTTTGTCTTCATCGAGATATAAATCATCTTCTGTAACTGCAGGTATGGCCATTGTCTCCTCTGAAGGAAGAACCTCTCCATTAATGAAATCCAGAGTAAGATCACCTTTAATATCCACCATGTTATCCAGATTCTTTAAATCTATCATTACATCAGCTGCGGTTTCATACCTGTCCGATGGTTTTTTCTGTATTGCCTTAAGAATTATCCTATTGAGTTCTTCTGGCATATCCTCCCTATATTCAATTGGTGGTATTGGATTATCCTGAAGATGCTTCATTACTATGGCAATAGGTGTATCAGCATCAAACGGCACTTTCCCAGTAGCCATCTCATACATTACTATTCCAGTAGAGTAAAGATCTGTGCTGCTGCTCAAAAATCCGCCTTTTGCCTGCTCAGGGGAGATGTAGTGGACAGATCCGAATGCTTTATTGTCTGTAGTGAGTGTTTGTGCATTAATTGCTTTCGCTATACCGAAATCAGTGACTTTTATCCTTCCGTTCTTAGATATCAGGATATTTTGCGGTTTAATATCCCTATGGATAATACCGTTGTTATGCGCATGTTCCAAAGCTGCAAAAATCTGTAAGGAAATATCAACAACTTCTTTAATATCTAATGGACCAGCTGACTCCATATAACTTGACAGAGTAGTACCTTCAACACATTCCATAACAATGTAGTTCATGTTATTGTCATATCCTACATCATACACATTTACTATGTTTTCATGTGACAGTTTTGCTACAGATAATGCTTCATCTTTAAAACGTTTTATGAAATCCTTATCTTGAGCATATTCATCTTTAAGTGTTTTAACCGCTACTGTGCGGTTAAGCGCTTTATCTTTTGCTTTGTACACATAAGCCATGCCGCCTATGCCCATCCTGCTTAGAAGTTCATATCTGTTATTAAGTATAACAGGATCCATTTCTATTCCTCCAGCTTCCTGTCCGCTTTGATAAGAATTATCGTGATATTGTCGGTTCCGCCATTTTCATTAGCTTTTTTGGCAAGTTCCCTGACTTTTCCTTCCAAATCGGTTTCCTGATTAATTATATTCAATATATCTGTATCGTCAAGCATATTGGTAAGCCCATCTGTACATAGCAGAAGATATCCGCAAAAATCCAATGTCACATCAAAAATATCCGGTTCTGGTATATCAGCAATACCCAGCGCTTTGGTTATAACATTCTTGTTCGGATGATTCTGATATTCATCAATAGTTATGTCGCCTTTGTCCAGCAGCTGCTGAACATATGAATGGTCTTTAGTAATCATTTTAATCTCATTGTTATATACAGAATAAATTCTTGAATCACCGATATGTATTATATGAAGTATGTCATCCTTTATATATATAGCATCGAGAGTCGTACCCATTCCTGAGAAGACATTATGCTTTTTACTAAACTCAAGAATATCTTTATTTGCTATTTTACATATGTTAAAAAGATATTCCTTGATATTATTGCAATTCTTAAAACGTCTGTCACGAATTTTTTTCTCAAAACAGTCTATAGCGGTTTTACTTGCTATCTCGCCGAAGAGATGGCCTCCCATGCCATCGGCAATTGCTGCTGCAAATTCGTTAAACTCCTCAAAAGGAATGACTATATGATAATCTTCATTATTTTCCCTTACCTGCCCGATATCAGTATATGAAGCGTAGTTAAATATCATGCTGTCTCCTTAGCTGCCCGCAGGCGGCTTCAATGTCTCTGCCAAGTTCCCTTCTAATAGTGACGGGTATGCCGTTTTCTTTAAGTATAGCACAAAAACCTGATAGATTTTTGCTGTTTTGATGTGTTTTCATATTATCAATCGGATTTACGGGAATCACATTCACATAACACATTACATTTTTCAGTAAAGAACTTAAGCGTCTTGCATGATCAAAAGAATCATTCTGATTAGGTATAAGAGCATATTCAAATGAAACTCTTCTGTTTGTCTTTTCGAAATAATACTCGCACGCTTTTATAAGCGAGGCTATGTCGTATTTTTTATTTATCGGCATTATAGCGGACCGCTTCTCATCTGTAACTTCATGCAATGATACAGACAGATTCACCTGAAGGCATAAATCTGCAAACTCATATATCTTTGGTACAATTCCGCAGGTAGAGACTGTAATACGTCTTCCTCCCATATTGAAGCCTTCTTTCATATTTATAACATTAAGAAAATTAACAAGATTATCATAATTGTCAAACGGCTCCCCAATACCCATCACTACTGCTCTTGATATGGTCTTGTTACTATCAAGACCTGCTTTGAGTATCTGAGCGGTTATCTCATATCCAAGAAGATTACGGCTGAAAGGCACTTCTGATGAAGCGCAGAAAACGCATCCCATCTTGCATCCAGACTGGCTGGAAACACAAATAGAGGTCCCATAATCATAATCCATAAGAACACTTTCAACTGTAGCATTATCAGAATATCGGAAAAGATATTTAACAGTCCCGTCTGCAGATACAAGTTTCTTTTCTATTTGCGGAAGTTCCAGGGAAAAGCTTGTTTTCAGTAGTTCAATATCCTCTTTGCTTATATTAGTCATTAAAGAATAATCAAAAACTTTTTTGTTATATATCCAGTCCAGTACCTGTAAAGCTCTGTATCTTTTTAAACCATTCTTTTCAAAAAGGTCTTTCAGTTCGTTATGGGTATATGAAAGTATATGCATTGAAGGACTACTCATGACGCAGATTATATATTCTACTCCTAAAAAAATCAACGGACTTATAAAATAGCTCTATTTTCTGATCAGACTGGCAGCATAAAAACCTCTGTCTGCAAAATCCTCATCAAAAACATAGTCAGTATTACTCTTTAAGAAACTTTCTGTTACATCCTGATTTTCCATCCTGTTAACTGTACATGTTCCATAAACAAGAGTACCGCCTTTTTTCACATATTTGCTGCATGTTTCAAGCAATGCTTTCTGTGTAATAGCAAGGGATTGTGCAGAAACAAATTTCAGCTTTATTTCTGGACGTTTACCTGCAACACCAAGACCTGAGCAGGGAGCATCTATTAATACACAGTCGAATTTTTCTATCATATCGGCATAAGATATCTTCATGTCTTTGACCATACACTCGACATTAGTAAAACCGCATCGTCTTATATTTTCCTTCATTTTGGATACCCTGCTCTGTACTATGTCGCAAGCAGTAATCTTTCCAGTATCCGCCATCGCATTAGCCATGTATATCGTCTTGCCGCCAGGAGAGGCGCATGCATCAAGGACTGTCATCCCTTTTTTAACATTCATAAGTTTGGCTATATCCGATGCTTTCTCATCCTGTACTATAATCGCGCCATTATTGAATTCTTCAGATGATGAGGGACTCTTACTGGATACTACTCTTGCACATTTATCATCTGTAAGGCTTAATTCATATCCCTGTTTTGCCATATTCGCTATTACAGTATCTCTGTCATGAAAATGAGTATTAATTGATATGTATGTGTCCTGCGGTTCATTGAAACTCTTAAGCATATCTATACACTGGTCTTCACTGAGCATTGTCCTCATAGCGTTATATGCCTCAATTGTGCAGGAGTATCTGATATGAGGCGGAACTACTTTATCATCTTCTTTATATTTTCTGATAAAATTCCTCAAAACCGCATTAACGAAACCAGCAGAATTATTACTAACCGCTTTTCTAGCTATATTGCAGGATTCATCAACCATTGCATACTGCGGTATTTTATCCATAAACAGATACTGGTATATGCCCATTTTAAGAATAGTCAGAAGCTCAGGCTTGGTATTGGTTATATCCTTTATATACGGGCTTAGAAGATACTCAAGATATATGCTGTTTCTAAGCGTTCCCATAGTGATATTCATACATAAACGTCTGTCATCATTGGTAAGCTTCGCATTATTCATATAGCTTTCCAATACCATATTTGAATATTTATTTTTATATATTACATCATGAATTATTTTAAAGGCAGTATATCTGGCTTCCATCAGCACCCACCTAATACTATTCCGCAAGTCATATTGTGACCGCATTGGCATAAAGGCATTCTTTTTTTATCTTCAAACTGCAGTTCAGTTATATGAAGTATTCCTTTTTGGCATTTCACAGACATCATATCCCTGTCAATTGCAATAACTGTTCCATTAGCGACATTCTTATCATAATCATCTTCTGAATATTCTGCTTTTATCACTTTCATTAGTTTCCCGCAGTAAGTTGTAAATGTGCCCGGCCATGGATTGAATGCTCTTACAAGATTATATAACCTGTATGACTCCTGATTAAAATCCAACCTACCCTCTTCTTTCTTTATCATAGGAGCATATGTAGCTTTATCTGCATCCTGCTTAATAGGCGTTATCTTATCCTGCTCATACAATCTTATGGTATCTATAAGAAGATTTGCTCCCATCATGGAAAGCCTGTCATGCAAAGAGCATATGTCATCTTCTTTGGTTATCTCTGTTTCCATTTTCAACAGCATGTCTCCTGTATCCATTCCTGCGTCAGTCAGCATTGTTGTAACACCAGTCACAGTCTCTCCTTCAATTATCGCTCTTTGCATAGGAGAAGCTCCTCTGTATTTAGGCAGCAGGGAGGCATGAACATTAATTGTACCGTATGTCGGTATATCCAATATGCTCTTTGGAAGTATCTGTCCGAAAGCGCAGGTTACTACAAGATCACAACCTATCTTAGAAATAATATCAACCCATTCTTTTTTCCGTATTTTTTCCGGCTGAAGTACAGGTATGTCATGTTCAATTGCTTTTTTCTTTATATTTGAATATTCCACAATATTATGCCTGCCTTTAGGCCTGTCGGGCTGTGTAATAACAGCATTGACAGTATATCCTGCCTTTAACATCCCAACTAGACATGGCAGGGCAAAATCAGGAGTACCCATGAAAATGATACTATTTATCTTCTTCACTTTTGCTTTCGTTTTCCTCTATATCTGCAGGATCAATTTCCTCTATTACAATATCTCTAAAAAGAATACCATCCAGATGATCTAATTCATGACAGAAACAGTGAGCAGCATACCCCTGTGCTTCAGCCTGCTGTTCTTTTCCATATCTGTCAAGGTACTTCACTTTTATTTTTACAGGCCTTTTGACTGTCCCATAATATTCCGGCAGGCTTAAGCATCCTTCTACATCGATATCCTCGCCTTCCTGTTCGATTATTTGCGGGTTAACAAGCTCATATTTCTGGCCATCTATCTCAATAACTGCAACACGCCTGAGCACTCCGACCTGAACTGCTGCTAGCCCAAGTCCCGGAGCTGCCACCATCGTCTCATACATATCATCAATTAAAGTATGCAGCCTGTCATCAAAAGCAGTGACTTCCCTTGATTTTTTTCTTAATATTTCATCGCCTTCTGTACGTATTTTTCTTAATGCCATTTCATACTCCATAATTTTTCTATAACAATTTTATACTATTGAAAGACATTAGGCAAACAAAAAAAGGGATACCCCTGAGGATATCCCGTTTAACATGATTATTCGTGTTATTCAGCAAAAATAGTCTTTTCGGATTCTTTGTCAAATATATGAATTCTGACTGTGTCGATAGCTATCTTGACAGTTGAACCTGGTCTTGCTTTTGTTGAAGGGCTTACTCTCGCAATAATATTGCTCTTTGCAAATGAGAAATATAACAGAGCTTCTGGTCCCATCATTTCAACAACATCAATTTTAACTTCGATTGTGGTATCCTGCATCTGGTCAAGGTATACCTGTTCGTCACGGAAATGCTCTGGTCTGATTCCAAGTATAACATCTTTTCCGTTATATCCTTTACCAAGAATGTTCTTTGCTCTCTTTTCTGAGAACCTGATTTTTGTGCCTGCAAGATCTATCCATACTTCGTTGCCTTTTTCTTCAATAACAGCATGTATGAAATTCATCTGAGGTGTTCCAATGAATCCTGCAACATACATATTAGATGGATTATCATACATTATCTGAGGAGGATCAACCTGCTGTATAAATCCAGCTCTCATAACAACTATTCTGGTACCCATGGTCATAGCTTCTACCTGGTCATGTGTAACATATATGAATGTGGTCTTAAGTTTCTGATGAAGCTTTGTTAACTCAACACGCATCTGTGCTCTTAATTTAGCATCAAGGTTTGAAAGAGGTTCGTCCATAAGGAATACCTTTGGTTCACGAACGATAGCACGGCCTAATGCAACCCTCTGTCTTTGTCCGCCGGAAAGAGCTTTTGGTTTTCTGTCAAGCAGATGTTCGATTTCCAATATCTTTGCTGCTGAATGCACTCTCTGTCTGATTTCTGCTTTAGGCATCTTTCTTAATTTAAGTCCGAATGCCATGTTATCAAAAATAGTCATATGCGGATACAAAGCATAGTTCTGGAAAACCATTGCTATATCTCTGTCTTTCGGATGTACTTCGTTTATAATTCTATCTCCGATATAAATTTCGCCTGCTGTGATATCTTCAAGTCCCGCTATCATTCTCAGTGTAGTTGTCTTTCCGCATCCTGAAGGTCCAAGCAGTACCAGGAATTCCCTGTCTTCAATAACAAGATTGAAGTCTGAAACAGCTGTTATGCCACCACGGTTTGGCTCATACTTTTTATATACGTTTCTTAATGTAACTTTTGCCATATCTGATTCCTCCTATACATTTCTTTGTATATTCTATCACTTTATGAATAAGAATATAAGATGGTATGTCTACAAAAAAAAACATGCCTTTTTGTTCATTTTGCATAAAAGACTGCTATTTATGAAGTATGGGTGACAGCCTTTTGTAGAGAAGGAATGTAAGTAAGCTGCTTAATACGCCTTTTATTATATTAAATGGTACATTTGCTAATAAAATGAGATCCCAAAGAGAATCAATTTTAGGATTTAGTTTTGTTCCCATAGCAATTATGGTATCAATGGGCATTCCGAAGGCTTTTGCATAAACCGGAATCAGCACGAAATAATTAAGTATCGCTCCAGCTATAGTCATACATATGATGCCTGCAAGCATTCCGATAATTGCATTTCTGACATTTTTGCTTTTCCGGTACATAATACCTGCAGGAACGACTAAACAGCATCCTATTATGAAATTAGCTAATTCACCAACTCCTGCAGTTGTTGTTCCTGTTATAACAAAATTAATCAGTATCTTTATAGCTTCAATTATAATACCTGCAATTGGACCCATTGCGAAAGCTCCAAGCAGTACCGCGACTTCACTTAAATCGACTTCATAGAAACTAGGAGCAAAGGGTAATGGAATCTCCAAAAGCATAAGCAATCCCGCTACTGCTCCTAAAATACCCATTTTTGCCATATTTTTTGTTGTCATCAGTTTTACTTCACACTGTGCCATGTCCAACTCCTTAAATTGCCGCTCATGCAAAAGTATAACATAAAGACTTGAATAAATGTATAATATATTCATAAAATCAATGAAGGAGGAGTATGAGCAGTTTACGACTGGGTTATACGAATTAAAGATATGAAATTAGGTGTTTTTACTGTCGTGTTGGGTTCGATGAGTCTTGAGGATGCAATCTGTTACCTTAAAAAACTTGATGTAACAGCAATTGAATTAGGCGCAGGAGGATATCCTGGAACTGTGCATCTTGATGCGAAGAAGATTTTTGATAAGCCTGAGGAAATAAGGAAGATTAAAAAGCTTATAGAAAAATATGGTATGGAAATCAGTGCTTTAAGTTGTCATGGCAATGCAGTGCATCCAGATAAGAAAATAGCAGCTGCTTTCCAGGAAGATTTTGAGAAAACTGTTATTTTAGCAGAAAAACTTGGAGTTACTACTGTCGTAACCTTCTCTGGCTGTCCTGGCGATCACGAAAAAGCGAAGTATCCAAACTGGGTAACCTGCCCATGGCCGGATGACTTTTTGAAAATACTGGATTACCAGTGGAATGATGTACTTATCCCATACTGGTCCAAGCAGGTTGAGTTCGCGAAGAAGCATAATGTAAATCAGATAGCTCTGGAAATGCATCCAGGTTTTTGCGTATATAATCCTGAAACATGCCTAAAATTGCGCAATGCGGTAGGACCGGTAATAGGAGTAAACTTTGATCCTTCACACCTTTTCTGGCAGGGTATTGATATCATAAAAGCAATTAGAGCATTAAAAGGAGCGATTTATCATTTCCATGCGAAGGACACAAAGATATATTATCCTAATTCTGAAGTGAATGGTGTTTTAGATACAAAACCTTATAGTGATGAATCGCAAAGATCCTGGCTTTTCCGTGCAGTAGGCACCGGGCACGACAGGCAGATATGGAATGATATATTTGCAGAACTTAGAATGGCAGGATATGACCATGTCATATCAATTGAACATGAAGACAGCCTTATGAGCGGTCAGGAAGGTTTGAAGAAAGCAATTTCTTTCTTAAAGGAGACAATGATTTTTGACCCGAAAGGAACAATGTACTGGGCATAAAAGAACGATACATATATGCACCATTCTTAAAAAGCTGATTAAGAATCAGCACTGTTTAGAAATCAGTACTGATTATAGATCAGTTTTTCATTTTCCAATACTTTTTTATACAAACCGTAAATATAGATATTAATATCTAAGATATCTTTGCTCCTGTAGGCATTTTCTTATCCACTGTGACTAAAGAGAGAGTATTCTTGTCCGATGCAGCTAAAAGCATGCCCTCGCTTGTCTCGCCTCTTAATACTGCAGGTTTTAAGTTAGTTATAACCACAACAGTTTTTCCGACAAGCTCTTCACAAGTGTAATACTCCGCTATGCCTGATACAATCTGTCTGGTCTTGTTCTCTATTTCGACCTGTAATTTTAAAAGTTTCTTGGCTCCTTTTATGGGTTCTGCGCATAATATATTTGCTGTCTTAAGCTCTACTTTCGCAAAATCCTCTATGCTAATATATGCAACATTCAAGTTTTCTTCACTCTTATTGTTTTCTTCTTCAATTTCAGAAAGCTTCTTCTCTACATCTATCCTATTAAAGAGTATTTCTGGTTTTTCAAGCATAGTCCTATCCTCAAGTTTTCCGAATATGCCTGTTGAGTTTATACCTGTCTCCTTGGTATTCAGCTGTAAAGATATCTTTTGTGAAGTTGAAGGTATGAAAGGATACAAAAGAATAGATACTACTCTGATTCCTTCTAAAAG
>JAAYBX010000058.1 GCA_012729955.1 Clostridiaceae bacterium | reverse complement strand
TTATAGGCGGGACATATAACCATAACAACAAAGGACAGCAGCATCATGTGCCCATAACTGATGAAAGATACCGCTTCGGTATAAAGGGCATATCTGATGATATGGGTGCAAGCAGGTTAGTAGTCGCATTCGAATTCTTCGGCGTGGAAGACCTTGTTATCCGTGACATCACCATACGAGACCAGAGAGCCTGGTCCATGATGTGCGTAAACTTCAAGAATGTCACTATGGAGAACATATATATCGATCTTCCTAACTGGATGAAGAGTCAGAATCAGGACGGCCTGCATTTCTGGGGGCCAGGGCAGTTTCTTACTTTAAAGAATATTAAAGGAAGGTCAGGAGATGATTTTATAGCTTTAGGGCCTGATGAGCATGACCTTGTGTCGTCTATAACTGATGTGCTTATAGATGGAGTGCATCTGGAGTATGCAGACCAGGCTATAAGGATGCTTTCCAGAGCAAAGGGAAGGCTTGACAGGGTTATTGTACGCAATGTGTCTGGAACATACAGAAGTTACGGATTCTTCATAAATCCATGGTTTCCAGGGGATGGATTCGGTAATTACGGACATATAACATTTGATAATATAGACCTTCGCCCGATGGATCATGTTTACCCATATAGGACAGCAACTTTATTTGATATAGGGGGGAATTTCGACTGTATAACATTTAAGAACATTCATCATCAGGATGCTTCTGATGACAGGCCTTTGTTCATTTTCGGATTGCCATTTCACAGGAATGACCTTAATTATGCTCCTGATTTCCGTCCATATATTAAAAATGCCGTGATTGACGGGCTTACAATAGTACAATCGGAAGATGATCCGGAAGTTAAAGAATACATACAGGTCTATGACCGAGTGGAAAACCTGTTTTTAAAAAATGTGATAGTGTCTTCTGACAAGGATGCAAAGAAAACAGAATCGTTTATAAGGTTTAGAAAGTTTAAAAATTGCGACAGAGTTGGTAAGATTGGAAACCTGGTGACGCATGACATATACATGCCCAATGTAGAAAAATTGTTATCTTATTCACAGCAAGTGGAGCATGTATCAAATACATGATATAATCATTGAAGAAATGAGAGGTGCATACACATATGAAGAAATTTCTGACACTATTGTTAATAACAGCCATATTGCTGACTCTTACAGCATGCCAGACTTATCTTTTCGGTGAATATATTAATCAGGAGACCGGAAGAAAATATGAATTCATGAATAATGAATTCGTCCTGACGGAAAATGATACCGAAGTAAGTGGGACATATTCGATAAAGAATAAGACCATTACATTTAAATATGACGGTAATGAAGTCACATTCACATATGAGCGTGACGGAACATCTGCGGTTATTGATAATGTAGTATATGTAAGAGGAGAATAATGGATTTTGACAAAGCTATAGGGGCAGTTCTGGATTCAGGAAGGTTTATGAAAGATAGTTCCTTTCGAAATACTGCGATAAAAAAAGGTGATAAGGACTTCGTAACAGCGTGCGATATTGCTATACAGAAAAAGATTGCAGCAGATTTGAAGCATTATTATCCTGATATACCTTTAATTGCAGAGGAAAAGGAAAATGAAGGCATATATGCCGATATAGTATTCATACTCGACCCTCTTGATGGTACCACAAATTTCATGCACGGCTATGAGCCTTCATGCATATCATTGGGATGCGTGTATAAAGATGAGCCGGTTTTCGGTATAGTGCATGACCCGCTTCTTAATAATACTTATATTGGAGAAAAGAAAAAAGGCGCATCGCTTAACGGTCAGCCAATAAAAGTTTCTGACACTTTTAACATAGGTGAGGCTTTAATAGCATGTGAGACCAGCCCATATGAAAGGGAAGGAGCCGATATGCATTTTGATAAGCTAAAAAAAGTATTTCTCGCATCTATGGATATACGGATAAGCGGTTCTGCTGCACTGGATATCTGCTATGTCGCACAAGGAAAAGCCGATGCTTTTTTAACAAGGAATCTCAAACCATGGGATTATTGCGCAGCCACATGCATCCTGAATGAAGCAGGGGGCATATGTACTGACTGGCAGGGCAATCCGCCTTCCATGAAAACTAAAAGCGATATACTTGCAAGCAACAGATTGTTACAGGAGGTGCTCTATGCATATATCAGATGACTATGATGATTCAGTACACAGCATCAGCGTGAACAGGATTATTGAAAGATATTCACTCGACAGGATATATCTTCCGGAAAACATTGACACAAGGACTATCAGTGTAGTGGAAGTATACAGGCCGGGACTTCAGCTTGCAGGTTATCTTGAAGGTTTCAAACCTGAGAGAGTTCAGCTCTTCGGAAGAACCGAAATGAATTTCTTAGGTACTCTTTCCAGAAGTGAACGGCAGAAAAAACTGGATGACTACATGCATGAAGACATACCATGTATAATAATATCCAATTCCTTACCTGTGTATGATGAGATAATAAAAGCGGCAAGGATGAAAAAAGTACCTGTCTTAAGGACTTTCGAAACTACATCAGTATTTCTTGCTATGCTCATCAGCTACTTAAATCTGGAGCTTGCTGAAAGGATGACAATACACGGAGAGCTTCTTGAGCTTTACGGAGTAGGTGTTCGTATAACAGGACATAGCGGGGTAGGTAAATCTGAAACCGCGCTGGAGCTGGTTAAAAGAGGCCATCGCCTCATAGCTGATGATGTGGTTGAACTTAGAAAAGTAAGTCAGACGACTCTTTTAGGGACATCACCAGAAATAATACGGCATTTCATGGAATTACGAGGTGTTGGGATAATTGACGTTAAAGGGCTTTATGGAGCAGGGTCAGTAAAGGACATAGACAGTATAGACTTGGTTATAAACATTGAAAGATGGGATGATGACAAGAAGTATGACCGTATAGGTGTTGATGAAGTATATACGGAATATCTGGGAATAAAGATACCTTCTTTAACCTTGCCTATAATGCCAGGAAGAAATATGCCGATATTAATGGAAGTGGCTGCTATGGATTTCAGGCAGAAAAAGATGGGATACAATGCTGCTAAGGAAATGTATGAAAGGGTGAATAAAAAATTTGAAGATAATCCTTGATGAGTTTGAATTCGTAAAGTTTAACGAGCCCATGAGCAATTATACCGCATATAAGACTGGGGGGCCAGCGGATATACTTGCAATACCTGAGGATACTGCATCTCTTAAGAAATTGCTTGTGGTCTTAAAAGAAAATCAGATGCCAACATATGTATTCGGCAACTGCACCAACCTTATTGTAAGGGATAAAGGGATAAGAGGTGCTGTAATATTAACGAACAGACTTAATGGAATTGAGGTTAAGGACAATATTATAACGGCATCATGCGGTATTTCCATGGCAAAACTTGCTGCATTCGCATATGAGAAAGGATTGTCAGGAATGGAAGCAGTATCCGGTATCCCAGGTTCAGTAGGCGGAGCTGTTTACATGAATGCAGGCTCATACGGCACTTCAATGGAAGATATCCTCATAAGTTCACAATATCTGGATGAAGAGATGAATATATGCAGCCTGTCCAAATCAGAGCATGAATTCGGATGCAGAAAAAGTTTTTATACCGATAAGAACCTGATAATACTGAATGCAAGTTTTGTTTGCACTCATAGAGATAAAAAAGATATTAAGAAGGATATGATTGAGTGGGCGAAAAAAAGAAAATCCAGCCAGCCTCTGGAATATCCTTCCTGCGGGAGCGTATTCAAAAGACCAGTAGGGTATTATGCCGGAAAGCTTATTGAAGATGCCGGACTTAAAGGTTATTCGGTTAATGGAGCCGAAATATCAGAAAAACATGCTGGATTTATAATAAATAAAGGCAATGCTTCTTCAAAAGATATTCTTACAATTATAGACTTCATTAAAACGGTTGTGTATAATAAATATAAAGTAGATCTCGAACCTGAGGTCAGGATCATCGGAGAAGAATAATGGAGCTGTTCATAATTACCGGAATGAGCGGGGCCGGCAAATCTTATGCACTTAAGACCATGGAGGATTTGGGTTTTTATTGTATAGACAATATACCACCTTCCTTTATTCCCCAATTCGTAAAGATGGTAAGTGACAACAAAAAGATTGAAAAGGTTGCCCTGGTTGCAGACATCAGAGGTGCAGAACCTTTAGAGAATATACTGTCCGCGCTTGATGATCTTGATGAACAGGGCTATACATATAAACTTATATATCTTGTCGCTTCTGATACAATGCTTTTAAAAAGATATCGTGAGACCAGAAGGCACCATCCTATGGAAAATGAGTCCATTAATACATCACAGGCTATTGAAAGGGAAAGAGAACAGTTTCATGCTGTAAGCAAGAGGGCAGACCACATAATTGATACAAGCCAGCTTCTTACAAAAGAATTCAAGCAGGAGCTTGCAGAGATTGTTCTTGGAGGGCCTTTAAAAGAATCATTAATAATCACTTTGGTATCATACGGAGTCAAATACGGCAATCCGGTAGACTGTGACCTTATATTCGACTTACGCTTTACGCCGAATCCATACTATATAGATGAAATGAAAGAGATGACAGGAAAAGACAAACAGGTTATTGACTATGTTTTAGGGCAGAAAGCAACACAGGATTTCTTGAAGATGCTCACTGACATGATAGAGTATCTGATTCCTCTGTATATTAAGGAAGGTAAAACCTCTTTAGTTATAGGGCTTGGATGTACAGGTGGAAGGCATCGTTCGGTGGTAATAGCTGATGAATTCGAAAAAAGACTGGAAAAGAACCGCCACAGGGTTACTGTCCAGCACAGGGATATAGAAAAGGATGCCATAGTAAAAGAGTATGGCAAGAGATAATGTCATACACTGCTTTAGTAAAAAAGGAACTTTCATATAAAAACATATCCAAAAGCTGCTGTGAAAAAGCGCTTTTAAGCGCGATAGTCAGGCTTGAAGGGAGGTTCATACGTGAACGGAACGGATATTTTTCGTTACGCATAAACACTCAGGATAACTCAGAAGCCAGATGGTTCATATTTGCAATGAACAGGATGTATTCTCTTCATTCAGATATCAAACTTAAAAGAAACAGGCTTAATGACAGTACAGTATTCATGGTAAAGACGGAATCAAGCTATGCATCACAAACTGCATATTCTGATTTGGGGTTTATGGATGCTGATGATAATGGAAACGGCAGATTTGCTGATGTTACAGAGCTTTTAATATCAGAATGTGACAGATATTCATACTACAGAGGCGCTTTTTTGTCATGCGGCCTTATTAAAGATCCTGATAAGGGGTATTATCTGGAAATCGCATCGAAAAATGAAATGGAAATCAACCGGCTGTATAAGATGCTGCAGGATGAATCGCTTGTAAATATAAAAAAATCCAGAAGAAGAAATATGGAATATGTATATTTCAATAACTCGGAAGATATTTCCACATTTCTGAATATGATAGGAGCGCATAACGCTCTTATGGATTATGAAAATAAAAGAATAGAAAAAAGTATAAGGAATGATACCAACCGTATGATAAACTGTGATGAGTACAATGCTGACAAATCCGTGGACACAAAGATAAGGCAGATTAACGCAATAAGATACATACAAAAGACGAAAGGGTTGGATTTTCTGAATGAGAAACTTAAGGAAACAGCATTGTTAAGGCTCAATGAGGATCTGACCGAGTATAATGAGATAGCAGAGCAGCTCAAGGTAAGAGTATCAAAATCCTCTGTACAGAAGAGATTGGCAAAAATCGAAATGATTGCTAAAATGCTTGGATATAATGAATAAAAGGGATGTATTATGAACGATTGGCTGGATCTGGAAAAGCAGTGCGCTGAATGCAAAAGGTGCGCTTTATGGGAAAACAGAAAGAATGCAGTTATAGGCAGAGGTAATAAATCAGCAGATTTTATGCTGATAGGCGAAGCTCCGGGAGAAGAAGAGGACAGGCAGGGAAGAGCTTTTGTTGGTAAAGCCGGACAGCTTCTGTCCATGGCTCTTTCTGCTATGGGTATTGAAGATGATAAATACTATATCTGCAATGTCATAAAATGCAGGCCGCAGAACAACCGTACCCCTTATGAAGAGGAGATAGAAAGCTGCATGCCATATCTTGACAAACAGATAGACATGGTAAAACCTAAGGTGATAGTGCTTTTAGGGAATACTGCCGCTGTCAGCCTGATTAAGAAGAATATAAGGATTACCCAGCAAAGAGGTACATGGGATGTATATAAAGGAATACCTGTTATGATGACTTATCATCCGGCAGCACTTTTAAGAGATGAGTCAAAAAAGATAGATATGTGGAGAGATTTAAAGAACGCATGGAAAAAACTGCAGCAGATGAGCTGAATAAACTATATGAGAAATATATAAAGGAAGTTACCGCTGGAAACAATACATATGATTTCCAGTTCGTTTTTTCTGACGGGCAGATGTATAAAGGTATAATGCTTATAGGGGAAGCTCCTGGAAAAGATGAGGTAGAGCAGAAAAAACCTTTTGTCGGAATGGCAGGGGGAAAACTCAAACAGTCTATGGACAGTTTGTCGCTGAAAAGAGAGGATATTTTCGTTACTAATGCAATAAAATACAGGCTTTATGAGATTAATCCGAAAACAGGAAAAAAGAAAAACCGTCCTGCATCAAAAAAAGAAATTGAACAGGGTATGGCCTGTCTTGAAGAGGAGATAGAAATAGCTAGACCCAAGATTATAATTACACTTGGAAATGTCCCTTTGCATGCCATTACAAAGGATTTTTCCCTGACTGTCGGAATATGTCATGGACAAAATCTGGACTATAAAGGCATAACACACATCCCCTTGTATCATCCGGCAAGCCTTATATACAATAAAAACCTGGAAAGCGTATTTGAGGAAGATCTCAAAACCGTTAAGAAAATGATTATCTGACAAGCGACATTATCTTTTCCAAAGCTTCTTCATATGTAATAACAGAAGCTTCTTTCTCATCACGTTTCTTAAACTCCACCAATCCGTCTTTTGCATTCCTTCCGACTGTTACCCTTAATGGTATTCCTAGAAGGTCCGCATCGTTAAATTTGACTCCCGGTCTTTCGTCCCTGTCATCAAGAATGACATCAATACCTTTTTTTACAAGTTCATTATGCATTTTCACTGCCATGTCATATATTAAACTGTCATTTACCAGTGTTGGCAGAATATATACTTTATAAGGAGCGACTTCCATAGGCCATATTATACCTTTTTCATCATTGTACTGCTCAATTACTGCAGCTAAGGTCCTGCCAAGACCTATTCCGTAACATCCCATAATCATGGGTTTTCTTATACCTGATTCATCTGTATACATGCATTCCAGAGCTTTTGAGTATTTGTCTCCAAGTTTGAATATGTGACCTACTTCCACTGTATTGCTTATCTTAATGCTTTTACCGCATTTTGGGCAGACATCACTTTCTGATATGACTCGTATGTCACCAAAAGAGTAATTGCTAAAATCCCTGAGATTGACATTTTTGTAATGGTAATCTGTCCTGTTTGCTCCGGTCACAAAATTAACCATATGCTTAAGCTCATTATCCAGTATTACCTTACAGCTCATGCCGACAGGGGATGCAAACCCTACCTCCGCTTTGGTAAGCTCCCTGATTGTCAAATCATCTGCCATCTCCAGTTCCTTGCAACCAAGTAATGATGCTAGTTTCTTTAATGATAACTCCCCGTTCCCTTTTATAACCGCCATTACCGGTTCCGAATCGGCTGTTAATATTAGGGTTTTGGCAAAATTAGATGAGGAACAGCCCAAAAAAGCGCATAACTCATCAATTGTCCTTACATTTGGAGTATGTATAAGCTCTTTATCCAATAATGTATTATCACAAGACAAATCATCCTTTACAATAATCTCTGCTTTTTCAAGATTAGCGGTATAGCTGCAGGATGTGCATTTGACAATCTTGTCCTCGCCGATATCATTCAATACCATAAACTCCTGCGATCCTGATCCGCCCATAGCTCCTGAATCAGCATCTGCTATCACTATTTCCAAACCGCAACGTCTGAATATATCACAGTATGCATCGTGCATATCGTTATATGATTTATCCAGCCCTGATTCATCTCTGTCAAAACTGTATGCATCTTTCATCATGAACTCCCTGCAGCGTATTATACCGAAACGCGGACGAAGCTCGTCACGGAATTTGGTCTGTATCTGATACAGGGTAAGAGGCAGATTCTTTACTGACTTAATCTCATTTCTTGCAGTTACAGTAAATGATTCCTCATGAGTAGGGCCAAGACAGAAATCCCTGTCTTCACGGTTTTTTAACCGGAACATTTCCGGTCCGAAAACATCCCATCTTCCGGACTCTTCCAATAACTCTTTTGGTATGAGCGCAGGCATGAATAGTTCAAGAGCTCCTTTGTTCTCCATTTCTTCGCGTATGATCTTTTCAATATTCCTTAAAGCTTTGTAGCCAAGAGGAAGAAATATATATATACCTGAAGCAAGTCTTCGTATCAGCCCTGCTTTGAGCATAAGCTTGTGTGAGATGGCTTCCGCTTCCTGCGGAGTCTCCCTTATTGTCGGTATAAGCATTTTTGAATAATACATAATGTCCTCCCTGTGTTCCATACATTATACCATGCTTAAAAATCATGCATATATTTTGCCGTAAATTTCCATAATATTGAGTTACTATATATGTATTAAAAAAATATATACTTTTTTAAATGAAAAAGCAAAATTGATGTTGACACCATAAAACCGCTGTGCTAAGATTTAGAAGCTGTCGAAAAACGGGCAACAAATGTGTTGACATGGGTGCCCGGGAAATGATACGATAGCAGGGCGCCCCTAAAGGGCGCAGGTGAACCTTGAAAATTGAACAGTGAACTATTTGAATTGTGGATCCCGTCGGTTTTTTGATTAAAACAGACGGATGATAGAC
>JAAYBX010000057.1 GCA_012729955.1 Clostridiaceae bacterium | reverse complement strand
CCAAATGGATGAAAAAGACTGGGACAGGATTATTGATGTAAATCTCAAGGGTATATTTAATGTATGCAAATGTGCAGTGCCATCAATGGTAAACAGGAAAAGCGGCCATATTATTAACATATCCTCTATGTGGGGCATAACTGGAGCTTCCTGTGAGGTTGCATATTCTGCATCCAAAGCCGGGGTAATAGGCTTAACAAAAGCTTTAGCTAAGGAACTTGCACCTTCAAATGTTTATGTCAACTGCGTCGCACCTGGAATAATACAGACAGATATGAATGATGTATTTACGCAGAAGGAACTGATAGATATGATTCCGCTAGGCAGAATTGGTAAGAAACAGGACATATCTTCTATACTTCTTTTTTTATCAGACGAGAATACTTCCTTTATAACCGGGCAGGTCTTTTCTGTAAATGGCGGAACTGTAATTTAGTTTAAAAACAGTTCATATTTCAAAGATATAATAAAAACTAACTAATTGTCAGGAGATTTATTTTATAATTATGAAAAAGATCAGAGAATTTTTTATGAACAGATATGGAATGGACAGTTTAAACAGAGCCTTAATGGTTTTGTATGTCATATTCCTGATTATTTCCCTAATTACAAGACAGGATATATTTATATATATTTCCCTTGGCATTGCTGTGTATCAGGTATACCGTGCTTTATCAAGGAATTTTACAGCAAGAGCAAAGGAAAATCAGGTTTTTATAAAGTTTTGGAATCCGATTAAAAGAAAATATTATTCGATAAAAAAGAAAATCACTGACAAAACTCACAGGTATTTTAAATGCCCGAAATGTAAAACCGAGATTCGTGTTCCAAAAAACAAAGGTAAGATAAGAATCACCTGTCCAAAATGCAGTGAGCAATTTATAAAAAACACATAATGTAACCATATATACCATTAATATGGAAAAATCTGATGATATAAGATAAAATAGTTATAGATTTCATCAGGGGGAGGTATTTATGGAATTATTAAAATCCTTGGAACAGATCAGGACTCCATTTTTTGATCAGTTTTTTCTACTAGTCACAAAAATGGGTGAGGAATTATTCTTTACTGTAGTAATATTAGCTGTAATATGGTGTATAGATAAAAAATCCGGATATAGAATGTTCTTTATATTCACTTTAGGTTCCTTCGTAAACCAGATGCTTAAACTGATTTTCAAGATCCCTCGGCCATGGACATATGAAAATGCAGCAAAACCTGTCGAAGGTTCAGTAGAAGCAGCTACCGGTTATTCTTTCCCATCAGGCCATACACAGCAGGGAGTGAGTCTTTTCGGATCCATAGCGATGTTCCTTAAAAAATCATGGGTATATATTATCATGGCAGTACTGACACTTCTTGTGGCATTTTCCAGGATGTACCTTGGAGTTCATACTCCTTTAGATGTATTTACATCTTTAGCTGTCGGAATTGTGCTTTTACTCCTTTGCTATTTTATTTTCCGTGTTGCTGATAAATATAAATATGGTGACGCTTATCTTTATGCTATTGTTGCTTTGGCTATTACAATCGCCATGATAATACTTTCTTTTGACAAGACCGGTTCAGCTGAGTATTTGCACGGAATAGAAAACGGATGGAAGCTTTTAGGCTGTTGTATTGGTATCATAATCTCCATAGTTGCTGATATCAAATATACCCACTTTGAAGTTAAGGCAAAATGGTGGCAGCAGCTTATAAAGCTGGCTGTGGGACTTGGAGTTGTAATAGTGATAAAGACATTTCTGAAGCAGCCTCTTCTGGATCTGTTCAATCAGAATCCTGTTGCAGATGGTATAAGGTATCTATTAATAATAGTTTTTGCAGGCTGTTTGTATCCTCTGTGTTTCAGAATATTCACTAAAAAGAGATAAGGTAAATGCCTTACTCAGTTTGCAAACAGATAAATAATATAGATTCTCATAAAAACAGACAGCCTGTAACTGTCTGTTTTCTTGTTATTATTCTGTTATTTATGCTTTTTGTTTACTCTGCCACATATTGCTTTATAAATATACTTCCTGTCGCTGTCTTCAAAGTAATATTTGCATCACCTGATGAAGAAACCAATACAGGGAATTCTGCATTGAATTTACCTGTAGCCGTACTGTAAGCAACAATGAGATTATCTGTTTTTACTGTGTATAAGTATATGGATCCGGTATCACTCTTTGCATATATGCTGTCAGGTAAAGTAGCACATGTCATTGTGATACTACCCGTATTACTCCTAAAATCTCCTGTCCTGAAAGTACCTTCGGTCTCTATTGCTCCTGTATCAGAACTCTGTGTAATTGAATCAACTGTGTAATCTGTACAAGTTACTCTTCCAGTATCTGAATCGCAATACAGTGTTTCTGTTATTACGTCACTTATACCAATTCTTCCTGTATCAGTCTCTATGTTAATTTTTATGTCTGCTGTTGATTTACTTACATCTATATTTCCCGTATCGCTGTTAACAATAATGTTCTTTGCTTTTAATTCTGATGCTGTTATCGATCCTGTGTCTGTGTCAAGAGTAATTGTCTGGCTTGCTGTAAGGTTTCTAACATCAATCCTTCCTGTGTCTGATTCAAGATATATAGTGTCAGCTATTATATCCTGTGCTGTTATATCAGACAGAGCACAATTTGTTTTTAATACAGATAATGACTCTAACAATGTTTTCGGAATCCATACAACTACCTTTTTAGGAGCTATCCACAATTTTGACTCGTCTTCCAGCTCATTGATCTTCAATATGCCGTCTTTTATAGTATATGTAAGATTTTCTCCTGTGGATAAATCTCTCTGACAGCTTTCAATTAACAGTATTTTATCTTCATTATAAACTTTAAAATCAACTGCTGCGGTTATCCAATTTACCTGTATCTCCACTATTCCGTCAACATCCGTTTCATACCTTGCTTTTTCTTCATATGGTCCTGTCAGAGTTTCAATCCTATGCCTTCCTGTAGTAGAAATGGAAATTCCTTTGAATCCATGTTCAATTACATACCATGCTCCCAGACCTATAATTACAAAAATTATTACCAGTATCGCTATGGTCCTGATTATTTTTGATGATATCGCATTCATCTTTATTCACCTCATTTCTTGGCTTGCCCAAGCCAGATATTCAATATGCATTCAATTGCAGCTGCAAGCAGGAACATAAGCCATGTAAGATGCCATGCATGTGTCTGAAAGCTCACAATGAAATACATTATTACTGTTATAAGCCATAAAAATCCGGATACTGATTTTCTTATGCTTCTTTTTCTTTCTATCTCAGCCATTCTGTTAGTCTGACTGCTGTTTTGTGTATATCCCGGCTTGTTTGCATTGTTGTATATCGCAAGTATTATACCTATAGCTATAAGTATCACCGCAATCATAATATTCATAAGCACATTCTTATATGATAGCGCCATAACCAGCGGAACTGCTGCAAGCACGAAAACCATTGCAATCACAGCTTTCAATGCGAGATATTTTTGCTGTTTGGAATCATCATGACCTATTCCTTTTTCCAGTTCGGCAAAAAGTTCTGATAAGTCTCCTATACTCTCCAGAGCTATCTTATATGCTTCGTCCTTGCTTTTGCCTTCTGTTATAAGATCATTGTATTTATCCTTGAGATTTTGAAGTATCTCTTCTTTAACCTCATATGCCTTTGCTGTCGCAGGCGCATCTTTAAACAGATTATCAACGTACGCCTTTAACTTATTGTCCATTTTCCATCACCCCCGTATCAATCAATTTCTCAATCATGTTTTTTGCATTCTTCCAGTCATTTAAAAGCTTCAGGTATTCCTCTTTTCCTCTTTGGGTAATAGAGTAGTATCTGCGTCTTGCAGTCACATTCTGTTCACCCCAGTAAGAAGTAATGAATCCGGCTTCTTCCAGTCTTTTGAATGCAGTATACAGCGTCGCTTCTTTAAATTCGTATTTGCCATCAGTTTTTGTAGATATGTTTTTGTTTATCTCATAACCATAACTATCCTTCATCATCAAGCTAGCCAGTATAATCGTATCCGTATTCCCTCTTATAAGATCAGATGCTATTATCAATCTAATCCCTCCCTTCACCGAGTATATCATCTAACGGAGTACATAATAATACAATATACTTCGCCTGTCAAGGTATATTTTATATTTTTTTTCTTTTTTTCCCTAATTAGTTGTAATTACAGATATTTAACAGTTATATCCACTATTAATCAAGAGTTCCTGTTATGTCCCTGTGGATAACTTATTTCCAAATATATACCATATTTATCGTATAAATTTTAATTCTGTCTTACTTATCCACAAAAAACATGGTTAGCCTGTGGATAACTTTGTATTAAAAAAATGCCTTGTTTATGGGCATTTTTTATAAGTTCAAATGTTATATGATTTGTTTTTCCACAAGGTCTGTGGATTTTTTACTCCTCTTTTGCTTCAGCTTCTTCTTCTTCTTTGTCTGTTATTGTAGCAGCAACTACTGCATTCTCTTCGTCTATCCTCATAAGAGTAACACCTTGTGTAGCTCTTGATAAGATACTTATCTGACCGACATCAAGCCTAATCATATCTCCCTGAAGAGACATAAGCAGAAGGTCATCACTGTCAGATGCTATCATTGAAGATATAACTGCTCCTGTTCTATCTGTAACTTTGTAAGTTATGACTCCTTTTCCTCCGCGTTTCTGTATTGGATATTCAGACACAAAGGTTCTCTTTCCAAAACCGTTCTCTGTTACCATAAGTATGGTATCCTCTTCCTTTACAAGACTCATGCCTACTACATAATCATCCTCATCAAGTCTGATTCCTATAACACCCTTGGCAGATCTTCCTGTTTCTCTTGTATCTTCTTCTGTAAATTTAATTGCTTTTCCTTTGTTAGTTACAAGCATAACTGTATCGTTTCCCTCTGAAAGTTTTACTGATATCAAATCGTCATCATCTCTTAGGGTTACTGCAATTATCCCGCCTTTCCGGATATTTATATAACTTGCAAGTGGAGTCTTCTTGGCAAATCCGAGTTTTGTAGCCATAAACAGATTCTGAGTTGTTTCAAAACTGTCTATTGGAAGTACAGTTGTAACTTTTTCATTTGCATCCAGCTCCAGAAGATTTACTATAGCTGTTCCTTTTGCCGTTCTTCCTGCTTCTGGTATCTGATAACCTTTAAGCTTGAACACTTTTCCCCTGTTGGTAAAGAAGAGAAGTACGCTGTGAGTGCTTGTAGTAAAAATATCTATAACTGTGTCTTCTTCTCTTGTTGTAACCCCTATTACTCCCTTACCGCCTCTGTTCTGGCTTCTGTAGGTATCTACAGGCATTCTCTTGACATACCCGAATCTTGTAAGGGTAAGTATTACGGTTTCTTCTTTAATTAGGTCTTCATCTAAAAAATCTTCTTCAGAATCTTCTATAATGGTTCTTCTTGCGTCACCATATTTCTTTTTAATGATTTCGAGTTCATCAATTATTACCTGATGAGTTGCATCCTGATTTTCCAGTATATTCATATAGTACTTTATTTTTTCATTCAATTCGTCATACTCGCTCTGAAGTTTTAATATTTCCAGTCCGGTAAGTCTGCCAAGCCTCATGTCAACTATTGCCTGAGACTGTCTGTCAGTGAAATCAAATCTCGTCATCAAGTTTATTTTAGCTTCAGGTTCATTTGAACTCTTACGGATGGTATCGATTACTTCATCAAGTATATCAACAGCTTTTATAAGGCCTTCCAACACATGAGCCCTTGTCTGAGCTTTATCAAGATCGAACTTGGTCCTTCTCTTTATAACATCAACCTGGTGCAGTATGTAATATTCCAGCATCTGTTTGAGATTCAGTATCTTAGGCTCATATCCAGTCTTAGCAGGAGTCAGTGCAAGCATATTTACATTAAAAGCATCCTGAAGCTGTGTGTGTTTATACAGCCTGTTAAGTATAACGTTTGCATTTGCATCTTTCTTTAAGGTTATAATTATCCTTATTTCTTCATTCCTGTCAGATTCATCATTTATTTCCGATATGCCTTCAATAGCTTTGTTCTTAACCATATTGGCGATAGTTTCTATAAGCTTTGCCTTGTTAACCTGATAAGGAAGATCATGAATTATTATCCTCTGTTTTCCACTTGAAAGCTCTTCTATTTCAGCTTTGCCTCTTACTACAATCCTTCCTTTTCCAGTTTTATATGCCTGATATATTCCGGATCTTCCCATTATAGTTCCGTATGTTGGGAAATCAGGTCCTTTTACTATTTCTATCAGTTCATCAATGGTTATATCAGGATTTTTAATAACTGATGAAATCGCATCAATTATTTCTGTAAGATTATGAGTCGGTATGTTAGTCGCCATTCCTACAGCAATACCACTGGAACCATTAACAAGAAGATTCGGAAATCTTGAGGGCATTACAACAGGTTCCATTTCGTGATCATCAAAATTAGATTTGAAGTCTACTGTCTCTTTGTTAATATCTGCAAGCATTTCAACAGCTATTTTTGTAAGCCTTGACTCTGTATATCTCATAGCAGCAGGCGGATCTCCGTCACGTGAACCGAAGTTGCCATGTCCGTCAATTAAGGGATATCTCAATGAGAAATCCTGAGCCATTCTTACCATTGCATCATATACTGCAGCATCACCATGAGGATGGAATTTGCCTAAAACCTCCCCTACAGTAGCTGCGCATTTTCTGTGAGATTTTTCAGGATAGAATCCCAGCGAATGCATGGCATATAGTATTCTTCTGTGCACAGGTTTGAATCCGTCACGTACATCTGGTAAGGCTCTGTCAGCTATAACGCTCATAGCATATTCTATGAACGCTTTTCTCATCTGTTCCTCTATATCTACTGGTATAATTTTGGAAACATCACATAATTTTTCATTTTCCATAGTATTTTTTACAGTTCTCTTTCAATAGTTTTATCTTACTTATTATATCATAAAACCCTCTCCTAGTCCATTGGCAAAGAGATTCTGATAGAGGAAATAGTTAAGCATTTAGCAATAAAAAAAGCTTATAAGTAAGCTTTTTTGAGATCTAAAAATTGTTATTCTATTTGCATAAAATTATGCAGTCTCTTTTAATGCATTAATCAATCTGTTCTGTTACGAAGAAAACTGATAAATGTATCGTCTGTATTAAATATCTTCAATCTTGTTCCCCTGATATTATACTTTCTGATGTACTGCTGTCCTCTTTCAGGATTAAATACTATATACCCGTTAACACTGGTACCTTTCAGCTCATATGTTCCGGTTTCTGACCATTCATCAACTCCATACATAAATGTTTTGTATGTGTTGTCACCACCGAAATATATATATGCTCCAGATGTTGTTGAATCAGTCTGAACTTCCACCCACCATGTACCGACTATGGACTTAAATATCAAAGCAGATACTATGCCTAAAATAAGTAATGCTAAAATGGTTACTGTAATTATTTTTTCTATCTTCATTTTTCGTATGGCTTTGGCTTTTTCCTCTGCACTTATAATCTTTTTTTCTTCTGCCATTTATTCGTACTCCTTTATTTCAAATCTGCTTTCATATTTTACCACAAAATTCTAGTAGCTTGAACAGAACTTCTTAATTATCTTTTTCGGGCACACATCATAGCATTTTCCACATTTTGTGCATTTGTCATAATCTATAATTGCTACATTGTTCACAACGTGTATTGCATCATCCTCACAAGCTTTTTCACATAACTTGCATGCTATACATCCATTCTTACAGTTCCTATTAGTTGTCTTGCCATTATCTTCACTTACACAGGCGACAAAATATCCGCATTCTCCTATTACATACTGTATAAGGTTTTTAGGGCATGCTTTTGCGCAAAGCCCACACTCGGTGCACAGCATTGGATCAATGATAGGAGCTCCATTCTTCATCATTATAGCATCATGAGGACATACAACAACGCAATCCCCATATCCAAGGCATGAATAATTACAGGTGTTTTCCCCCTTATATGCAAGATTAGCGGCTTCACAAGTCTTTATTCCGGAATATTCAAATTTCTTTGATACATCCGGACAGCACAAAGCTCTCATTACCCTCGTCTTTTGTGTCTCCACTTCAATGCCAAGTATTTCCCCGATTTTAACTGCTGTCACATTAGTTCCGGGTATACACAAATTACCTTCTGCTTTCCCCTCAGCAACAGCTTGTGCATATAAATCACATCCTGAATAACCGCATGCTCCGCAATTAGCGCCAGGGAGTATCTGTCTTATTTTTTCTACTCTTTCGTCTTTTTTAACTTCAAATACCCTGCCTGCTATCGTAAGCGCAATTCCGAAAAACAAGCCTATTCCTCCCAATATCGCAATTGGGATCAGTATTTCTTTAAGCATTTTTCACCTCACCCGAATATTCCTTTAAATCCTGTAAATGCCATAGATAGAAATGCCGCTGTTATTAATGCTATGGGAAGGCCTTTAAAGTATTTTGGTACATCATTCAAATCCAGTCCTTCTCTTATTCCTGCAAATATTATTGTTGCCAGCATGAATCCAGCACCTGCAGAAGCTCCATATAAAGCACTTTGCCACAAGTTGTATTCATTCTGTACATTTAGTAAAGCTACTCCCAGTACAGCACAGTTAGTAGTAATAAGCGGAAGATAAATCCCTAAGGATTTATATAATGGCGGTATGACCTTTTTCATGAACATCTCTATAAACTGCACGAATCCGGCTATTACCAGTATGAAAGCCAGTGTCTGCAGATATTCAAGATTGTTTGGAATAAGAAGATAAGTATTAGTTAAGTTAGTAACAACAGAAGCTATAGTCATTACAAAGATTACTGCGAGTCCCATTCCTACAGCTGAATTCAGCTTTTTCGATACTCCAAGAAAAGGGCAGATTCCTAAGAAGTTCGTTAGAACAAAGTTATTCATCAGGATTGCCCCAAAAGATATGTATATTATCAGTTTAAATGTATCACCGCTCATCAGCATTTTCCTTTCTCATCTTTTGACATGCATTGCATGGGGCATTCTGAACAGTCTTTTATTTCTGTTTTTCTGTGTGTCAGAGCGCTTATTAACGCCATAAGCATACCAAGTACCAGAAATGCACCAGCTGGTGTTATAAATAATGTAGGCATAGGTATATTCTTTATAATCTCCAGTCCGAAAATCGAGCCGCTTCCTAAAAATTCCCTTATGGTGCCTATAATAGTCAGTGCAAGGGTAAACCCCAATCCCATCCCAAGACCATCCAGAAATGAATACCATGGGTTATTCTTTCCTGCAAAGGCTTCTGCTCTTGCTAAAATTATACAGTTTACTACTATAAGCGGTATGTATATGCCTAATGCTTCATTTAATTCAGGCAGGAAGGCTTTCATAAGAAGCTGCACTATGGTTACGAATCCTGCAATTACAGTTATATATACTGGTATTCTCACTGAGTCAGGAATAAGCTTCCTTAGAAGAGATATAATCAGGTTTGACAATACAAGCACAGCTGTCGCAGCAATACCCATCATAAAAGCATTCTCAGCAGTTGTGGAAATAGCTAATGTAGGACACATTCCAAGAACCAAAATGAATGTCGGATTCTCTTTAAATATGCCTTTTGAAAGTTCCTGCAAAGACCTGTTTTTCATTTCACCACCTCTGCATGTATAATAAGAGCGCTTTCCACTGCTGAAATAACAGCGTCAGTGGTAATAGTTGCCCTTGTTATATAATCAATTTTTTCAGATATGTTATCTTCCCTTATAAGACCTATGAACTGTGAAGTAAATTCTGGAAGTTCTGCTTTCTTTCCAAGATTAGGTGTTTCCGCATTTTCCCCCAGCATTATGTTTTCTACTTTTCCATCATTGTTTATACCTACAAATACTACCATATCTCCGCCATAACCTTTGACAACCATGGTAAAGACATATCCTTTGGCGCTTTTATCTACACCTTTTATCCTGGCTTTTGTGCTGATATTCAGTTTAAGCACATCCTCGGAAATATCTGTGAAAGGTGCGCCATCAAAAAGAACCATGCTCATTGCCTTTTCGGCTTCAGCTCTTTCTTTGGCTTGAATCGCTTTGTCTGTAAAATGATTAGTAAGTGCAAGCAATCCGACAACGCATGCGGTGATAAGGAAAAGACTTAAAATAGGAGCTATGTATTTTTTCATTTCTTCTTAATCCTCCCGAAAGTCTTTACTGTTGTAAATCTGTCTATTAAAGGAACAAGCGCATTCATGAAAAGCAGTGAATACGCGACGCCTTCTGTATTAGAACCGAATTTCCTTATACTTGCTGTCATCAAACCTAATCCCGCAGCAAAAATAAATTTGCCTTTATGTGTCATCGGGCTTGTAGTGTAATCAGTCGCCATATATATAGAACCTATCATCAGGCCTCCAGCTAGTACGCAATAAAGCGGATCCTGTCCGAAAACATAGCTTAGAAGAGCAACAGTCCCTATATATGTTACTGGAATTTCCCATGTTATGACTTTTCTAAATATAAGGTATATACCGCCTGCTATTAATGTTATTGCAGCTGTCTCTCCCAAGCTTCCTGCTGTCTTTCCTAAAAACATGTCAAGATATGATGGAAGAACTTCCCCTTCTGGTATAGCTAAAGGCGTAGCCGCTGTTATTCCGTCTGTTAAGGGAGCTACATATACAGTCATTAGAGAGGAAAAAGAAGCTGTAAGGAACAGTCTTGCCGCAGCAGCCGGATTGAATATGTTTTGCCCTATCCCACCAAAAAGCATCTTGATTATTACTATAGCAACAAATGCACCTATTACACTTAAAATAATTGAAGATTTCAATGGCGGCATATTCAATGCAAGAATCAATCCTGTAACAACACAGGAAAGATCTGTCTCAGTGTGCCTTTTTTTTGTTATCAGGTTAAAAAGATACTCAAACAGTACACATGATGATACTGAAGTCACAATAATAAGAGCTGCAACATATGAAAAGTAA
Organism: Clostridiaceae bacterium; assembly: GCA_012729955.1. Lineage (GTDB taxonomy): Bacteria > Bacillota > Clostridia > DUPQ01 > DUPQ01 > DUPQ01. The sequence continues at coordinate 10,516 of JAAYBX010000057.1, read as the reverse complement.
TATACCGACAATATGGCTGTAGGCATTAATGCGATTATTACATCAAGCATTATCCTTGATGTAGTTGCTTTGTCCTTTATGTGAGGTGAGGATGCTACAATTAACTTATCCATTTTTCACCTTCGCTTTCTTTAAGAGATCTTTCCCGACACGGAATGACTGTACCAGATGCCGTTTTGCAGGACAGACATATGAACAAGCTCCGCATTCTATGCAGTTCATTATATGATATTTTTCCAGTTCTTCAGTCATTTTCGCTAAAGCATACTTGTTTAGCGTTAAAGGCATAAGCCCCATAGGGCATGCGTCTATGCATCTCCCGCATCTTATACATGCTGTTTCTTCTATGAAATCCAGATCTTCCTGAGTCATAAACAAAAATGCGTTATTCTGCTTGATGACCGGTGTTTCATAGCTTTCTGCTGTTATTCCCATCATAGGTCCGCCACAAAGAACTTTTAATGTCTTCTGATTATCACCTTTGCAGTATTCAAATATATCCTTTATATATGTACCTAAAACAACTTGATAATTACCCTTGTCTGCAACCCCATCGCCCTCAACAGTTACCCTTCTCGAGACTAAAGGCATACCGGTCTGACAGTACTTGAATAATGCCAATACACTTGTTACATTCATGACAACTACCCCTACGTCAATAGGCAAGCCGTTCATAGGCACTTCTCTGCCAGTTAAGGCATAAATTAGCATTTTTTCCGCTCCTTGCGGATATTTTGTACTAAGCATAACTGTTTCTATTCTTGGTTCATCTTTTGTAAGTTCTTTAAGAAGAGTAAATGCTGCAGGTTTATTGTCTTCCACAGCTATATATGATTTGGAAATTGACAGTTTATCCAATATTAACTCAATGCCTTTTACTATTTCTCTGCCTTCTTCAATTATAGCCCTGTAATCGCAGGTAATGTATGGTTCGCATTCAACTGCATTTATAATTAAGGCTTCTGGAATTCTGTCTTTTGTATCCAGTTTGACATGAGCAGGAAATCCTGCCCCTCCAAGACCTGTCAGTCCACTGCTTCTAACCGCTTTGAGAAAATTTTCTTTTGTTGATATATCTGGTTTTGATATATCTGGTAAAACAGTCTGTTTTCCATCTGGTTCAATAATTATGCTTACTGATTTTGAACCGTTATACAAGATTATATCTTTTATCTGAATAACTTTACCGGATACGCTTGAATGTATCGGTGCTGATACGAATTTTGCCGTATCACCCAAAACTTGTCCCACATAGACATAATCGCCTTTGTTAACCAGCACTTCACAGCATGCTCCGATATGCTGTTGCATGGGGATCTCCACAAGTTTCGGGATTGGAAGAATTTTTGTAGAAATCTCTGAAGTTCCCTTCTTGTGAGGTAAGGTAACTCCACCTTTTATATTCTTGAATTTTCTTGTCATCCACACCCTCGCACTTAATAATATTAATATTATATACTGTTACAGGCAGAAAAAAAAGGACATTGAGTGTCCTTTTTGTCTTGCTTTTATAATGTTGCTATTCTTGTGCCAACATCAGATTGTATTCTGAAATTGTAGTAGCATATTCTTCATATGTCATTGATGCATCTTCTGTAAATGACATGTAAACCTGCATTTTTTCTGATAAACACCCTTTTATATCATTAAGTTTCATCGGAACTTCCTGTTGTTCCATATCATCAGGAGCTTTATATAGAACGCGAAGTGTAAGATCAGTAAGATCCTCGCCTTCAAATACAAAGCTTACGCTATCAGTAGCCATATATTCCTTTGTTATTTCTTTTGCACCGGCTGCAATCCTTGCTTCTTCAAAGAATATAAGGAATTCCTGCCATGAATCTGAATCCTGGTTGTTTCCTAGAAGAGCTGGGAAATTCATCAAAAGCGTTCCGTCAATCTCAGAACCTATAATCATGTTAACACCTTTGTTTGTGACTGTTGTATCAAAAGCAGTAAAGTATTCGCAAGAGAACAGATAATAGTTCATCTGGTGTATCTTGTATGACTGGTAAAGCTGCTCATTTCTGTCTTCTACGGGATCTCTGCCAACCATTTCATTAAAAGCGCTTAACCTTGCGTTCAATGTCTTCTGCCTACTGATGTTGTTAAACTGAGAAACTGTAGGCTTTATAATTGGGTCCCCACCATATGTAGCAATGGTATATTCTAATTCTTTAATAACATATTTGTCTTCTAAAGCATTTGCTGTGTTGATAGATGGTTTAGGCCTTTTTTCATATGGAGTACATGAAGTAAGCCCCATTACAAAACCCAATGCAAGAATTACTGCTACTAATACAACTAATTTTCTTCTCATTTATTCCTCCCATACCCTTATAGAGCACTTTTGCATAAAATAATCAGTATGAATATTATACAACTTATGGATTTGATTGTAAATCCGTTTTAACGAATACATTATATTGTTTATGTGATATTTAATAGGAAAATTATAATAACTAATTAAATTATTGTGTTTATTCATACCATGTGAATCATTCATAATATCCTTTGTACTCTCCAACAAGACGAGCATATTCTTCATAAGTCATAGATGCATCTTCTGTGAATGACATGTACCATCTCATTTTTTCTGACAAACACCATTTAATATCATTAAGCTTCATCGGAACTTCCTGCTGTACAGTATCATCAGGAATTTTATATAGAACACGTAGGGTAAGATCAGTAAGGTTCTCTCCTTCAAATACGAAACCCACATTATCAGTAGCCATATATTCCATTGTAATCTCTTTTGCACCGGCAGCTGTTCTTGCTTCTTCAAAGTATGAGAAGAATTCCTTCCATGAATCTGTATCGTTTCCAAGAAGTGCTGGGAAATTCATTAAAAGCGTTCCGTCAATCTCAGAACCTATAATCATGTTAACACCTTTGTTTGTGACTGTTGTATCAAAAGCAGTAAAGTATTCGCAAGAGAACAGATAATAGTTCATCTGATGTATCTTGTATGACTGGTAAAGCTGCTCGTTCCTGTCTGCATTAGGATTTTTTTCTACCATTTCATTAAAAGCGTTTAATCTTGCATTCAATGTCTTCTGTCTGCTGATATTGTTAAACTGATATACAATGGGCTTTTTGATAGGGTCTCCTCCATATGTAGCAATGGTATATTCTGATTCTTTAACTATATATCTATCTTCTAATACATTATATGAGATTATACTGCGATCATAGCCATCGCAAGTATGTGGTAGTTTATTTGAACTTGTGATTACCAATACTATAAGAATCAATGCCAGTGTTCCAGCTAAAGATAGGGATAATATTAAATATGTTTTTCTTTTCATTTTCTCTTTCATGATTTTCTTATATAAATCATGATCTCCTCTCTAATTGTTTTCTCTGGATGTTTTTCCATTTTATTTATTGAAGCATAAAACTTTTAGCATAAATTAGGGAGTATTATTATCTGTCTGTTACTTTTATTATAGATTACATATAATTCTTATGTAACGCCATATATGTGACATTTTATAGGAAATTTATAATTAATTTCTCCATTTTGATTGTGGTATATAACTTGTTTATCTGATGTATGCAAAAAGACATACGTTTTTGTATGTCTTTTTACCTGGCGCGCCCGAGAGAGTTCGAATCCCCAACCTTTTGATCCGTAGTCAAATGCTCTATCCAATTGAGCTACAGGCGCACGCAAATGTATATTAATACTTTTTTCATATTTTTTCAAGGTCATTTTATTTCCCCAATATTTATTTATATCCTGTTATCCGTTTACTTGAATAATTTTTTTATATATAATAGTCAAACGAAGGAAATAACTATGAAAGATAAATTTGACAGTAAATCCATATTGTATTCCGACACATTGATACCAGACATCTTTTTATCCGAGTATCTCCCGCTGCTTTCTCCACAGGCTGTAAAGGTTTATTCATTTTGCTGTTTTTTAGAGAAAACAGAAAGAATTATCGATATATTTAAAATAGTCAGACGGCTGGATATTGAAGAAACAGAACTTGCAACTGTTCTTGATGAGCTTGCAAAGAAACACCTTATATCCGTTAGCGGAAGGGATATATTCGTAAATGATATTAAAGGAATTGAGATAGACAGGCTCTACAAAGAAAGGACTTCCATAAAACCAGAAGATATGGGAGAAAAAGAATCCGTGATTTCCGCTATTAATGACCAGTTTTTTGATGGCAATATGCCTATTTACATGTATGGATGCATAGAACAGTGGTTTAAAAAGTATAGATTTGAGGATCCCGTTATGGTTATGTTATTTTCCATAAGCAATGAAAAGGGAGCTTTAACCAGAAACTATATCGAAACTGTAGCAAAAGACTGGTTTGAAAATGGAGTAAAGACAGTTTTTGATCTTGAAGCCTTGTTCAATGAACGTGACAAGATGAAGGATGTTCATAATAAGATTCTCAAAGCCTTAAATAGAAAAACAGCATTCACGCAGTATGAAACAGACTTAATTAACAAGTGGTTTAATGAATATCACTACAGTTTTGAAATTGTCGAGGAAGCCTTGAAGAAAACTGTTAAAATAGCGAATCCGAATATTGCATATGTTGATAAGATACTTTCTACCTGGTATGAAAACGAATTTAAAAATATAGATGATCTTGAAAAAGAAAAAGCCCTCAAGGACCTTTCGCCTAATGAGCTGCGTATGATTGTCCAAGAGCATTACCAAAGCATAAACATGAGAAATTCCATGCTTTTTGAAAGCCGTAAAGCAGAAATATTCAAGAAATCACCTCAGATTGAGAAACTGTACAATGATATAAACGATTTGCATTTCAAACAGGCTTTTTCTCCGGATAAGAAAGCAATTGCTGAGGAAATAAAAAACAAAAATTATGAAATGTCTCTTCTGTTCAAACACAATAATATCCCGGAAGATTATCTTACTAGAAAATATGATTGTGATATATGTAAAGATACAGGAGTTAATAATGGAAAAGACTGCAGCTGTAAAATGGATTTTTTACGCACTTTCAGTGCTAAATAGTTATTTATTTGCTTAATTCAATAACCGCCATATCCTTTCCCTTTAAAAGGGAACTCTCCATATCTGTAGCAAAAAACAGTATCTGATTATGCTTGCTTAATTCATATATGAAATCAAAAGTACTCTTTTTTCTTTCCCTGTCATAATATACAAGTGTCTCATCCATGAAGATGGGAGTAACTGTTTTTGAAGAGAATACATTTGATGCAGCCAACCGGAAAGCCAGATACATCTGTCTTAATGTCCCATCAGAAAAATTATATGCAGAGCGTATTGATTTGTCATGCTCTGTGTTAAGATCCATAGAACTGCCCGTTAATAAGTTGTCATGATTCTTTGCTGTTATTCTGTAAAGGAATTCGCTCATTTTTTGGTTCATCTTCGGAATTATTTCCTCTTTAATCTGTCTTGAAGCTTCCTCAATACCATTTATCGCATAATCAAGCGCTTTCTGCTTTTCCTTTATAGCCTGCTTCTGATTTTCCAGTATATATATCAGCTCCTGCTGTGATGCTATCTGTTCGTCCGATTTCATATATGTATCCAATTGAGCATTAACTACAGCCAGCCGCTCTTTTCTAGACTGAATAAAGCTTAAGCACTGTTCACGGTTAAAGGAAGGTTCAGTCCCTTTGGGACTGTAGATATTGGCTTTCTCCAACAATGCATTATAATCGAGGACATCCTGCTGCTTTAAAATATCATTTAATAGTCCATCATACCTGTTTATTAGATCATTTATTGAATCGTCTTTTTTTAATTCTGTTGCAGCTTGTTCCAACTCTTTTTCCGTTTCCATCAGATTATAAAGTTTTCCCAGCTCATTACTTATTTCCTTATTCTTTTTACGTGTAATGAAAACTAGCGTAATTAATGGTATTGTAGCAAAAGCAGCCAACAGTAACCAGATGGTTATTGTTATAGACAAAACAGCAACTATCGCAGTAACAAGTATTGCAAATATTAATAACAGGGTAGTTTTCTTACTGTTCTTCTTTTCTTTCTCTAAAAGATTTTTTTGTGCCTTTTCCAGCTCATCATATTCCTTCGCAGCCTCATCAAATTCCTGCTTTCTTTTTTCAAAGACATCAGCATCAATATCTGAAAGCTTTTCTTTTAGTTCATTTATTTCATTACTGTATCTTTCATATTCCCTGATGCTTTTGTTAACGCTCTCAAATGTCTCTTTTCTTATGCAGAGTTTTTCTTCGGTTTCAAGTTTTTTTAGCTCTTTTTTTATTTCTTCTGCTTCAGTCAGATATTCCATGCATCTTTGGTTCTCTTCCTGCATTATTCTGAGTTGTCTTTTCTCTGTTTCTATCTGCGAACTTAATATATTATATTTCCTTTTGCTTGTCCTTTCATTACCAAGGAAGGTAATGCTTTCTTTCAGTTTCTTTAAAGCATCTCCAACGGATATTTGCTCTTCCCCTGATTCACTTATATTCATAAGCTTCTGTGCTATATGTTCCTTATCTTCAGGGTAAAGCAGATTCTTGTCCTGACACATGAATGATGAATTCGTAAAACATTCAAAATCCATACCTAAGAGATCCTGCCCGAGCATCCCGCTCTCCTTACTGTACGAGAATTCATTTGTTATATCTTCGTTGTACTCGTTATATACAGTTAAAGATTTACTGTTAAAATCTCTTTCCACTCTAAGTATTTTATTCTCATCAGTCTCAAGTATTAGATAACCTCCATAGTTATCTGTTTCCCAGGGTTTGTATTTTTTATTTTCAGGGATAGTTCCGTCTTTTCCCTCTCTTTCATTTTTTTTGTGCCCGTAAAGCATGGCTTTTATAAAAGACATAAGAGTGCTTTTACCAGTTTCGTTATATCCTAGTATTAAATTCATGCCTTCTCTAAAGTTAAATGTCCTGTTTACAAGTTTGCCGTATCCGTATATATGAGCTGTTATAATCCTCATTCTATATCCAGCTCCTCATCTGATAATGCAAGCAACCCTAACCTTAGAGCTTCTTCATAAACTTTTATCTCTTCCAAAGAAGCATTCTCTATCTTATCTGTCATTATATTTCTATATCTGCTTTTTATTCCCTGTGAAGTCGAATGCACTGTTTTCTTTTTTTCAGCAGCTCTTCTGTCTACAATCTGTATATAGTCATATTCTTCAAAAGTTGTGATTAATTCATTATCTTCTTTTATGCCTGTGACTTTTATTCTATATATGTCATGAATTTCTGGATACATATCCTTGAATTTTCCGAGATTTTTATATTCTATCTCTATATCTTTATATTTTCTTGACCTGCTCTCTATAAACTCAATTTGTCCCGTAGATAAATCGCCTTTGAAATACCCATGGCTTCCTTCTTCATCGAAGCCCAGAGCGCAAAGACTGCCAGGATTAAATATCCTGTCTTTTATGTATGTCCTGTGGTTATGCCCCATTGCGACATAGTCGAATCCTATATCCTTAAGCATTACAGAACTTACTGCATTGTATGTAGACAAGTTTAAATCCACGTCACCATGCATAAGGAGCACATTGGTATAGTTCTTGTCAGTCCTTATTGTCTCAAGATTCTTATACTGGCCGCCACCGGTATCATATCCTATTCCATAAACACATGTCTTTTCCTTTTCAAATACTACATATGGCTTTCTTCTACTTAATATATATACATTTTTCGACCAAGGATAGCTACTATAGAAAGAGTTTTTGGATTCTGGATCATGATTGCCGGATATAAGGATGACATTTCCCTTCAGATTCGAAAATGCATCGTTGATTCTGCTTATATTCTTTATCTTCGTATATTCGTGTTCATAAAGATCACCGGATATAAATATAAAATCAGGTTGTTCTTCCTGTGCTGTTTTAAGCACTCTCAAAAATTCAGTGAAAATTTCTTCTCTTCTTTTTACGGGAAAGCCTTCAACTGATGCTAATGATGAGAATGGCTGGTCAAGATGGATATCAGCCATATGAAAAAAAGTTATAGACATCTTACTCCTCTTTAAATGTAATTACCGCATATGCTACTGAGTATTCATTGCAATGAGAAAGGCTTATACTGATATCCTGTATGTCAGGGAAATTAGTTTTAAGATCCTCGTTCAATATGATATGCGGTTTTCCTTTCTTGTCATTTATAACCTCAATCTGGATTGGTTGCACAGTCGCGCAAAATCCAGTACCGAGAGCTTTTGATACTGCTTCCTTTGCTGCAAACCTTGCTGCAAGGCTCTGAGCCATTGAAGCTTTTTTTGCTTTACAGTATTCTATCTCCTTTTCTGTGAAGTTTTTTTCTAAAAATCTTTCTGAGCGGCTGACAGCATCCATTATCCTCTTGTTTTCCAAAATATCAGTGCCGCATGTTATCTTCATTTCAGGCCTCCTGATGTTTTAGTAATATATATGTCATCGTGTTTTCTTGATAAAGAAGCATATGCCATGCTTGCAAGCCTCATTTCGCTATATATTGCTGCTACTGCCGCTCCTGAACCAGTCATAAAGACTGTTACTGCATCAGTTTCAGACAGATCCTCTATCGCACTTTGAATGGAAGGTTTGTGTGGAATGACTGCTTTTTCGAAAATATTCACAACATTGCCCTTAAGCCCTTCAATATCCCTTTTCTCTAACAAAGATTGAATTAAATCCATATCCGGCCTTATCAGATCGCTAAGCTTGTCATACTCTTTGTATGCCCATACGGTCTCTACAGAGTCTTTTGGTTTAATTATCACAAACCATACATCCGAAAAATCCTTTAAAGGCCTTAATACTTCGCCTTTTCCTGTAACTCTCTGCGTTCCTCCCCTGATGCAGAAGGGTACATCTGCTCCTATCATTAAAGACATTTTTTCCAGATCACTATATGAAAGGTTAGTTTTAAATATAAAATTCAATCCTCTTAAAACTGCTGCTGCATCAGAACTTCCTCCGCCTAGACCTGCAAATACAGGTATTGTCTTGTATAAATCAATCTTTATCCCCTGCTTTATACCCATCTCTTTCATAAAGAGCTTGGCAGCAAGATAAGCAGTATTCTCATTCTGCTTTATCGAGTAATCATCACACCAAAAATGTATGCCTTTCTCCTTTTCAGTAAAAGTTATCCTGTCTCCAAGCTCGACTGTTTGCATGATAGTATCAATTTCATGGTATCTGTCTTGTCTGAGTCCTTTGATATCTAGACCTATATTAATTTTTGCATACGCTTTCTGTACGATCATCTCTCTAAAAATCCAGCACGACTTTAACCGCCTTGCTTTCAGACATCAGTCTGAATCCCTCGTTAATATCTTCCATCGGAAGTTCATGGGTTATGACATGATCTATAAAAGAGGAATTCCCTTTGAGGAAGTTCTGACACTGGTACCATGTATCAAACATCCTTCTTCCATTAATTCCTCTTAATGTTATCCCTTTGAATATAACATATTTACCCATATCTATATTCAAATCCTCTGACGGGATTCCTAATATAGCCATATCTCCGCCATTTTCTATTACTTCAAGCCCCAGTTGGAAAGCTGAAGGGAATCCGCTCATCTCCAATACGACTTCCGGCTGGCGCCCATGGAAAGCTTCTAGTATCTGTTCCTTAGGATTATCTCCTAAAGGATTTATTACTTCATCAGCTCCTGCTTTTTTTGCAAGCTGAGCCTTATACGGCTGAGGCTCACTGACGACAAGCCTTGCTGCTCCAAATCTTTTTGCTATAGCTGTTGCAAATAACCCTATAGAACCGCCTCCGGTTATGAGAACATCCCTTGAAGATACAGGCTGTGCCATTACTGTATGCATAGCATTTCCCAAAGGATCCATTATAGCTCCGTATTTGTCCTCAATCTCATCATCCAAAGGCCACACATTCATTGCTGGCATTTTAATGTATTCAGCAAAACAGCCCGCCCTGTCAACCCCTATTATTTCTATGTCATTGCATATATGGCCTCTTCCTGTCCTGCAAAGCTTGCATTTCTGGCAGGTTATATGCCCTTCTGCAGATACTCTTTGGCCTATATGCAATCCTTTTACTGCTTTACCTGTTTCTACTATCTCGCCAGCAAACTCATGCCCCATAATAAGAGGTGGCTTAATCCTGTTTTGAGACCATTTGTCCCATTTATATATATGGAAATCTGTTCCGCAGATTCCCGCTTTTCTAATTTTAATAAGCACTTCATTCTCATTGATTTCAGGAACAGGCCTCTGTGCGAGTTCTACATTTCCCATTCCTTCTCTAGCTTTAATTATTACTTTCATAAACTCTCCTTAATAGCAGTTTGATTTTATCATATCCTAAGCTAAATGTTAATCGATTTACTGTGAGATGGTGTGAACTTGTTTCACTTGTGAACTTGCTTCACTTGTGAACTTGCTTCACTTGTGAACTTGCTTCACTTGTGAACTTGCTTCATGTTATATGCGTCAAAGTAACAAGAGTATTAGAAAGGAAGAAACGATGAAAAAAATAATTACTCTGGCATCTTTAATACTTATATTCTCATTACTTGCCGGTTGTG